>NZ_CP137558.1:87500-93148 GCF_019249655.2 Segatella copri | reverse complement strand
GTCTTTGACTTTTAAATATTAAACTGCGTGCAAAGGTACATGAATTAATTGAAATAACCAAGAAAATATGCCGAAATGTTTGCATGCAAACACACAAACATGTTTGGATGCAAGCATGCAAACATGTTTGCAGAATTACTAATATATTGGTTTTCAGTATAAATGCTTTCAATATGCGGGTTAACAAACATGCAAACATGTAGGTTAACAAACATGCTTGCAAGCAAACATGCAAACATGCAAACATGTTTGCAGACTTCTAAAAAGGGCTTTAAAACGCATGAAAAGTATGCCTTCAGATGGCTGAACTAAGTATCTGCGACAAAATTATAAGCTATTTCCTCCGATTATTGCCCATTATGGCCCGTTTATTGAGAGAAAATTAGTAATTTTGCAGCCGGAAAGATAATATATACAGATATTTAGCAGATAAATTAGCAGATAAAAAATGATAGATTCAATTCAGAACATCTTTGTTCAGGTTAGCGATTTTCTCTGGTCGTATATCATCATTGCCGTTTTGATATGCTGTGCCGTGTTTTTCACTTGGCGAACCCGTTTCGTTCAGTTTCGTCTCATCAGGGAGATGGTGAGGCTGCTGCTCCATCCCGATAAGGTTCAGCCCGACGAGATAGGACAGGATGAGCTGTCGATGGATGTGAAGGTGGATGGCGAGATGAAGCACATCTCTTCCTTCCAGGCATTCGTGGTGGCACTGGCAAGCAGAATCGGTACGGGTAATCTTGCGGGTGTGGCCACAGCCATCAGCGTCGGTGGTCCGGGAGCCGTGTTCTGGATGTGGGTGCTGGCTTTGCTGGGTTCCGCATCAGCCTTCATAGAATCTACGCTTGCCCAGCTTTACAAGCGCAAGGGCAAGACTTCCTTCTATGGCGGACCTGCCTATTATATGAAGTATGGATTGGGCAAGGGATGGATGGGTATCCTCTTTGCCGTGCTGATGATCATCACCTTCGGTTTTGCCTATAATTCCGTGCAGAGCAACACCATCTGTCTGGCATGGCAGAAGGCCTTCGGTATCGATCCTGCCACCATGGGCATCGTGCTCACGCTGCTCACGCTGCTCATCATCTTCGGCGGTATCCAGCGAGTGGCTAAGTTTTCTTCCACGGTGGTTCCAGTGATGGCAATCATCTATCTCCTGATAGCCGTGGGCGTAGTAATCTGGAACATCACCTGCCTGCCTCAGGTATTGCTCACCATTGTGGAGAATGCCTTCGGATTCAATCAGGCAGCGGGCGGAGTGCTTGGCGTAACGGTGATACAGGGCATCAAGCGAGGCCTGTTCAGCAATGAGGCAGGCGAGGGTAGTGCTCCTAATGCGGCTGCGGCGGCCACGGTGAGCCATCCGGTGAAGCAGGGACTCATCCAGGCTCTGGGCGTGTTTACGGATACCCTGGTGGTATGTTCCTGCACGGCATTCATCATCCTGGTGAGTGGGGTAGACGTCACAGCATCCAATGGTATCCAGCTCACGCAGGATGCCCTGACCCATGAGATAGGAAGCATCGGAAATCCTTTCGTGGCTGTGATGATATGGCTCTTTGCCTTCAGCAGTATCATCGGCAACTATTATTATGGCGAGACAAACGTGAGATATATCAAGGATTCCAAACTGGGCGTATTTATCTATCGCCTTGCCGTAGCTGCGATGGTGATGATTGGTGCTGTGGTATCATTGGATTTTGCATGGAGTTTTGCCGACATCACGATGGCGCTTCTTACCCTCTGCAATCTTGTGGCCATCGTTTTGCTATCCCGCCAGGCCGTTTTCCTGCTGCAAGACTATCGACAGCAGAAGAAGGAAGGCAAGAATCCTGTGTTCTCCAAGGATAAAATGCCAGAGATTGCCGATCAATTGGAGGCTTGGTAAACTGGAGGCATGGCAACTGGAGGCATGGCATGCAAAACATGAGTCATATTTTGGTTAAAACTTGAAGATTTTGTCTCTTCACATAAAAAAAAGGTGGATATATTTTCTAATATCAGGTATTTTACTTACTTTTGCAACAAATATATAGAATATAAGTACTTATATAGAGCATAAGTACATTTAGACAAGATACCGGATATGGCAGATAAAAAAAAGGAAATAGCAAAGCCCAATGCAGGTGAACAATGGATTAATACTCCATTCAGCTTCACAAAGATAGATAAACAATGTACGCTCGCACAACAGCATATATTGTTTTGCGTAAGCTCGCATCTACAGGAATATGTAACGAGATTCTTTAACGAAAAGCGTGAGAAAGGTAATCTGCGCTCAGACTATATGTTTGAAGTAGATAAAGAACATGTTGCCATGAATGTACCTAAAATCAAACTGAAGTTGAATGAATTAGGTATTGAATCAAGCCACTATAAGGATCTGCGCAAAACCCTGAAGGAACTTCTGGACTTCAGCGTCAGAATCAAGATAGATGGCAAGGCCGTCATACAGCACGTCTTTTCTAACATAACAGAAGATATCGTAACCAATGGTTATACCACCAAGCAGGGTGTCACATACGACAGGTCTAAAGGAGAGGTTGAGCTGAAGATTGACCCAGTTGTTGCCAAATATGCCTTCGACATGAGCCAAGGATTCATCCATCATATCGCCTTGATTGCACGATATGCAAGCAGGCAGAACACTCCTAGGATATATCTGTTCTTACTGCGCCAAATGGGAATAAACAATGGGAAAATGACCATAAAGGTGCCATTCATGCAATTGAAGGAATACCTGGGCATGGCTAAAATTGCAGAAGACGGAACTGTTATAGAAGAACAGTATCCGAAATTCTCGCAGTTTAAAAAGCAAGTATTGGATGCGGTGCAGGAAGATTTTGCCAAATTAAGCAAGGAAGACAAGGTTGATATCATGTTCACCGACTGTACACCCGTATATAAGAGGGGACAGTCAAGAGGCAATCCTGAAGCACTGATATTCAAAATCAAGAGAACTGCTTTGGGAAAAGCCCATATCAATGGCAATGTCTTGGATAAGGATAAGCAAGGACTGCCTCAGAGCAAGGAGCCTGTAATGGGCGACTTGTTTGCCCATGTAGCAACGACAGAAAATTCAAAGATAGAAATGGAAAAGGGTGGGGAGGACAAATGGAAAGAATTCCTCTCCATGATAATTGATCCTTCACAAGCAGCCTTACTCAAGAGGGTGAAATTCCTCGGTATGAAAAATCAGAGGTTCTGCGTCAAGGCTTCAAAAGAAGACTTTGGATTACTCAAAACACTGGGAGTGGAGAAAGTTGCCCAGGAATACTTTAAATGCGTAGGCTCCTTCGCTCCAACTTTCTACGAGGGGTAAACCTATAAAGAGTCGCAAATATGGCTTATATGGCTTTATTATAGCTTTATATAGCTCTTATTTGCGACTTTTTTGGGCTATATCTACGAAACCATTTACCACAAGACACCTAACATTCTATATTTCAACACTTTACAAACGCAAAAATCGTTTAAATGTAAAAACAGTACTCTTAAAGAACACAAAAAAAATGTTTCGCTATATCTCTGTTTATCAGATGTTTATATCATTCCAGGTAAATGGTTTCGTAGATATCATGGTAGGAAAAGCTTGCATATCTACGAAACCATTTACCTTGTATTTACTAACCAACTGATATTCAACGTATTATGTTTTTTGCTTTCGAGCATAAAAATATGTCATAATTAAAAGATGGGGTTATTATATATATAATTACTTCCTTATTATGTTGATTATCAGGTTGTTGTATCTATTAAAGTAAATGGTTTCGTAGATATAGATAAGCGGTTTCATAGATGCCTTCATGCTCAATGAAAGCCTCTATATCTACGAAATCGTTTACCTGGTTTACGCTAACTTATTGATATGCTGCATGTTAGTCTTTATATTTCTGAATTTGCCGGGCGGAAATGCTTAAAAAGCCTGATAAACACAAGTAATTTTTACATTGCTCTCCTGTCATATCTACGAAACCGTTTACCTGGCTTCTTATAAGTATTTAGTAATCAGTACTTTATATTTTTCCTTCAAAAAAGTAAATTTCTTTTTATAATTATAAATTAGATTATTATTATAATTACGGAAATTTCAACATATTGATTTTCAATAAGTTACAAAGCTCGAAGTAAACGGTTTCGTAGATTTAGGTAAACGGTTTCGTAGATTTAGGTAAACGGTTTCGTAGATTTAGGTAAACGGTTTCGTAGTTTTTGGTAAACAGTTTCGTAGATATGTGATTTCTTTACATTTTGAAAAGTATAGATTTTTTGCTTGAATGGTGGGACTTCAGCCAGTGCTGGAGTTTTGCATGTATGTGGATGATCATCTGTATATGCACTTTAGGTAATTGTGCATGCACAGGTGCACGTAACGCGTATGCATGTGTCATGCGTATATGTGCGTATATATATATTAATGAGAAATGGCATATTAAGGCCCTCTAAATGTTTAAGACTGTTAAAATATGGCTAAAAATGAAAGTTTTTCCTCGAAACATTTGGCAGTTTCGGAAATAGTTAGTACTTTTGCACTCGCTTTTGAGAAATACGCTTTCTCTAAGCAACTAAAGAAAGAGTTCTTTGAAAGATTTTACATAAACAGACAAGTAGTACAAGAAGCGGTTAACTTCTTAGAAATAAGAAAGTTGACTGGGTAAAAGAAACGAACCGTCAAGAAATTGACAAGTCAGGTTTACTAAGCTTCAATAAACGAAAAGGATATTCGTCCTAAGTACAGACAACAAACACCGATTGCTTCAGCAATGAGGCAAGAAGTAAAAATGATATTTTACAATGGAGAGTTTGATCCTGGCTCAGGATGAACGCTAGCTACAGGCTTAACACATGCAAGTCGAGGGGAAACGACATCGAAAGCTTGCTTTTGATGGGCGTCGACCGGCGCACGGGTGAGTAACGCGTATCCAACCTGCCCATCACTTGGGGATAACCTTGCGAAAGTAAGACTAATACCCAATGACGTCTCTAGAAGACATCTGAAAGAGATTAAAGATTTATCGGTGATGGATGGGGATGCGTCTGATTAGCTTGTTGGCGGGGTAACGGCCCACCAAGGCGACGATCAGTAGGGGTTCTGAGAGGAAGGTCCCCCACATTGGAACTGAGACACGGTCCAAACTCCTACGGGAGGCAGCAGTGAGGAATATTGGTCAATGGGCGAGAGCCTGAACCAGCCAAGTAGCGTGCAGGATGACGGCCCTATGGGTTGTAAACTGCTTTTATAAGGGAATAAAGTGGGAGTCGTGACTCCTTTTGCATGTACCTTATGAATAAGGACCGGCTAATTCCGTGCCAGCAGCCGCGGTAATACGGAAGGTCCGGGCGTTATCCGGATTTATTGGGTTTAAAGGGAGCGTAGGCCGGAGATTAAGCGTGTTGTGAAATGTAGACGCTCAACGTCTGCACTGCAGCGCGAACTGGTTTCCTTGAGTACGCACAAAGTGGGCGGAATTCGTGGTGTAGCGGTGAAATGCTTAGATATCATGAAGAACTCCGATTGCGAAGGCAGCTCACTGGAGCGCAACTGACGCTGAAGCTCGAAAGTGCGGGTATCGAACAGGATTAGATACCCTGGTAGTCCGCACGGTAAACGATGGATGCCCGCTGTTGGTCTGAATAGGTCAGCG
>NZ_CP137558.1:0-82500 GCF_019249655.2 Segatella copri | reverse complement strand
TTTTGCCTCCTTTTCTGCTGATGGTGCTTCAGCCGTTGCAGATGCAGTGACGGGTTGCGTGATGGCCAGATGAGGCACATGCTCCTCAGCCCACTGCTTTCTGATGGCAAAGAACTTGTCCTTGTAGTTGCCGTTCACCTTTCGTGCCGATGTACCCATTCGCTCGAAGTATTCCGAGTTTACGGCGATAGGGTGCGGACATGGTTCGATGTCGATGATGAGCACGGCATTGTTCACTTCATTATCAAAATGGGTGTGCACGTAGTGGGCACCCTCCTGGCCCAGGTAGTAAACAATCTGGTTGTTCACATACACCTCGAATTTATCTCTTGAACCCTTGAAGAGCGGATTCTTCAGGTCTTCTTCCAGTCCCATCTCGTAACCGATGTCGGATACACCCAGATAGAGATGTCCACCCTCGGCATTGAGGAAGGCGCAGATTTCCTGCATGATCTTCACGGTCTGAGCCTGCACGTCCACCTTCATCGAGTTTTCCGGATAAACGATAGAAGTCTTGAACTCCGTATGGAAATCTTCCTTGCCATAGTTCTTCTTGTTGGAAGATGACTTGTGTAGCTTGAGCAGTGCCCTGATCTTGTCGAGGATATCTCCAGCCTGGGTAAGGAGTCCCGATTTCTTCACGAAGTTGTGTGACAGAACCAGGGCGGCAAGCTGCTGCAGCTGTGGATCTTCCGTCAGACTGCTCCATTGGTAGAGTTCCTCGTAATGCTCATCGCTGTCGAGACATCCGATGATGCGCAGCTGCATGAAGTCGTGGCGCAGGATGGCATTTCTCTCAAAGAGCTCAGGCTCCGTTTCGGCGATGAGATCTATCTTCTTGGTATCCACCTTGTCTAATGCCGCGAAGTCGTTGAGCAGTTCCAGCAGGGTGAGTCGGCTGTCGTAATAGTTGGTGCGTTCCTTGCTGTCTATCATGATGGCGAGCAGTCGGCAGAAGTTCAGATAGTTATACGCCTTGATATTATCCTCTTCCAGGGTAGCCTTGGCGTCGATGATGCCCATCAGTTCTGATACATAGACGCTGTCCATATCCATGGCATCCGCCAGTTCGTCTTTCTCAGCCTTCGGGTTATACACCTCGTGGTTGGCATAGCCGAGCATCAGGTTGTGGAAGGCTTCGGCAAGACTGAATCTGCTTTCCGGCGATTCGCGCAGGAAGGTGCCATAGAGATAGTCGCTGCTGCCCTCGGTGATGTTGTCCACCTCCACGACCATGCCTCGTCTCAGGTCGTCTACCGTCATGCCCGGTGCAGGCGCAACGGATACGGAGAAGCCCTCGCTGCTCACGGCAGGTACTCTAGTCAGACCCGGAACCTGACTGAAAACCAGACAGGTGAGTCGGGAGTTGTAGAACAGGTCGTTCACTCTCACGTCGTCCTCATATTCGCTGATCATGTCGCGCATGGCAAACTCATAGGTTCCGTCGCTCTTTACATTCTTTACGTAGGCACGCAGCAGGAGCGGCATGCCCTGGTATTCAAACGACTGCATGCTGACATCGCCAGGGAAGAAAGGCACCACGTCGTTCAGCACATCCAGCGTACCCGTTCCCTCGTATCCGTCTTCCACCACCTTGCATTCAAACATCATGTCGCCTGCAATCTTCTTTGTGATGATGATATCCGTTTCGTCATCTATATAGAGTTTCTTGTTCTGCTTTTTGGAAGTCTTTCGCTTTTTGGAGAAGAGCGAGTCGTTGATGTACTCCCACAGCTGCTTGAAGTGCTCGATGGTGGTTCCCACCTTTCCGCGCAGGTTCACCGGAGGCTTTTCGTCGAGTCGTACGGAGAGTCCATGCCATAGTCCCATGCGTGCCGACAGGGGCAGGTAGAGATTTTCCTTATCCAGATTCTTGGGTTGGATGGTGATGGCCTGTTCGTTTACGGTGAGCAGAGCCAGATCGCTTTCATATTTAGCCGGTTCGATATTCTCCACGGTTTCGTTCTCCTGCGAGCAGAGCATGTTGGAAAGCACGAAGGCATCGTCGCTGTTGTATGGCAGGGCGGCATCGAATTCCGATTGCGTGAAGAGCGAGAGGAATGATTTCTGCAGTGTCTTGTTCGGATCGCTCACGTTCATGAGCGAGACCAGTCGGTAGAGCAGTGCCTGGTTCAGCGAACTGTCGTAAATCTTATGGGTAGCATGTCTGCCCAGAATCAGTTCGATGGTGAGCACCTGTATCATCGTCTCCTTGGTATGGATGTCGCTGGTGAGTCGGTCGGTCTGGTTATAGATATTGTCCACGTATCCCTGGAGCAGTTTGATCCATTGCATCTGGAATGGTTTTCTGTTCCATAGATACATTTCCTGTCCTCTGATGGTGGTTAAGATGGAATCGATGAGTTTCTCCATGATGGAGAAGTCGAGCATGAAGATACACTGCATGATGCAGAATTGCTTGCGCGGATGATAAATATAGGCGCATGTGGATAGGGTTGAGAGGATTTGGCTGATGGTATCTTCCGCCTTTCCCTTTCTCAGGATTTCAATGGCTTGTATATAGTAGGAGAGCAGCTCGATGACATCCGTGAAGCGCTGTTCGAGCAGAATGCGCTCGGCTTCCTTGCATCGTGGCAGCAGATTTTCGCTTTCCAGCGTTTCCAGGCAGCGGCTATGTATCTGTCGGAGCAGGATTTGCAGTTCGTCCTGGTTCAGGGAGTCAGAGAGTCCTGCAATCCATCTGTGGCATTCCAGGTCGAAGATGTCGGATGGAGTATCTCCGAGCATCAGGTTTCTGAATTCCTGCGTATTCCAGTTTTCCTCGCCTATGATATCATAGAATTCCTTTTCCGACAGTGAGAATTCCGATTTGTCGGCACCCAGTACTTCCACGAGCTGCACGTCCATGTATTTCTGGTGGAATTTCAGGATGCGGCATTTTACCATAGGGGTGAGTGCGGCATTGATCACCGTGTCTCTCTTGAGCATGGCAGTGAAGCCAAACTCATCTTCCAGATGGTAGAAGTTGCCCAGTGCCATCTTGATTTTAAAGTTCACCTCGTCGTTTTCCTTGTAGTTTTTTCTCATGAGGTGTTCAATGTCCTGTGCGATGAAAACCTTACCCAGATGGGTGGTAATCATCAGGCAGTTGAGTGTTTCCGGAGCGGGTTGCCTTCTCTGGAAGTCAACCTGTGCCACCTTGTAAATTCTGTCTTCCACTTCGATGACGAACTTGTGTTCTTCTTCATCTACTCGCAGAACCTTTGCTTTGATGTTTTTGATATTATTCATACTGATATGATAAGTTATATAATAAATGTTTTAAACCGATTACAAAGGTACATAAAAAAAAAGATTTTCCTTGTAAGATGCGCTTAAAATATTACTTTTTAGTATGTTTTTATTAAAATAAGGCTTTCTTTTTCTCAAATAGTAATATCCGTAATCATATATGACAACAAAAAGACCATTGCATTCCAGAATGATGCAATGGTCTTGATATTCTCAGTTACTCCGATAAGTAATGCCGGGTGTCGTATCACTTATTGATGTATTTCTTGCTCTTTGTTACAAGAATACCCTTGGTGTTCTTGTAAACCTGCTTGCCTGTGGTATCGAAAGTCTTGTCAGTCTTGTCATCCTCGTTACAGGTAATCTGCCTGATACCACTGGTTGAATCTACCACGTATGTGAACTCAGCCACATCACTGTCGTACATGCTTTCTTCCGTTGCCATCGCCTTGATGGTTACGGTTTCGTCGATGATGATAGGAGTACCGTCGTATACCTTTCTTGCCTCTGTATTGAGGCATGGGCATGAGCCGTCGAGAGTGTAGTAGATGGTAGCTCCTTGCGTAGCACATGCCAGTGTGATAGCCGTACCCTTGTTCACTGCCGACCCTGAAGCGATGTTGGCAGTAGGAGTGGCCACCAGCTGCTGGTCGAGCTGTTCCACCTTCACCATCGTGCTAGCTTCCAGTTCGTAGCCATCGATGGTGTAGAAGAGCGAAGCTGTTCCTGGCAGTTCGCCCGATACTTCGATGGCAGCCTTTCCGTCTTCTCCAAGCGTGATGCTTGTCGTTTCGGTGTGGGCTATCATACCCGAAGATGAGGTTACGAGCAGGGTCTTTCCGGCTGCTGCAGATGCAGGGAGAACTTCCACATTGATTACAGCGCTCTGTCCGTATCCGATAGTTGCCGTACTGTCGCACAGAATCTTGCGAACCTCAGGTTCGATGGTGAACTTCTGCTGGTAATCGTCCTGCATGCGTATGCCTGCATAACTCTTTACCCTGTTGCTTACCATCAGCGTGATATCCTTGTTTTCGAAAGGTTTCTCTGCCTCGATTCTGATTCTTGACGCATAGATTTCGCTTTCGTCAGCGTATGCAGATTCCGCATTGAGCAGCTTTATCTGTGCCTTTGCGGCATTCTCTCCATCCATGACGATGAGGTTTTCGGTGGTAAGAAGTTCAGGCATCATGTATTTGTCGAACTCCACTTCCACTGCGTCTTCGTATGCCTTTGCCATCTTCACGGCAGGCTGTACGTTCTGTTTCATTCCGATGTTGACCTCGAGCTGTGGAGGAGGCACAGGCAACCACTCGCTATGAGTAGTTTCGTATCCATCCTTCTCAAACTTCACCTGCCACATACCTTGTGGAACATCCCACTGATACATACCATTTTCGTCGGTGAAGAGAGGATTTTCCTGGGCATATTCCTCTGCATCCCACTTCACGATGTTCTCGTGCAGGTCGCCATACATATCTTCCACGGTTTCCTTGTAGTAGCAGGTGGCGGTAACACCTTGCAGTCTGTTGCTAGCCACAGCTTCGTAAACATAGCCCGATGGGTCGTGGATAGGGTTGAGCGGGTCGAATGGCGGCAGAGGAGGGATTGGGTTGAGTCCCTGTGGTATGCACTTCAGTGCTGCGATGTTCTTACCCAGATTCTCTATCTGCTTGTCAACCGCCCAGTCAAAAGCGAGTCTTGCCAGCTTGACAACACCTTTCTGTACGATTCCCCATACGGTTCCAGCCAGTGAAATTCCGGCAGAAGCAAAGGAGCCTACGATGCCAGCCACGATTTCTGCATCAGAGGTGAATGAACCCACCAGGTCGGCAGTAGCCAACGCAATGACTGTTCCTCCCAGGAAGAAGCATTGTGACTTATAGGTATCAGCATTGATCTGGTCTTCCGGACATGGATCAGGTATAGCCTTATAATACGTGATGAGGGTATTCATGTCGCTAATCAGGTCGGCAGCTGCAGCCAGGTAGCCTACCACCGGTAAAGCCTTGAACAGTCGCTTGAAGCAGCCGTTAGCCGTCTTCAGCGCATCCTTGGCCAGGAACAGGTTTTTCTGCAGAAGCAGCTTTTCAACCTTCCATTTCAGCACCTCGCCCTTCATGCCTTTCTTGCCGGCAGCTTCGATGTAGAAGTCTGCTTTTGCCAGACGGAATTCAATTTCCTCAATGGCGGTCTCCAGCACCTTGGTAGCCTGTCCTGCCTTTTCCAACAGGTTGCCGAACATCTTGTTGATTTTGTCTACTACATCATTGATCTGCTTGATTCCTTCCTGTGCATATTGGATGAATCCCTTTTTGTCTCCGTCCTTCTTTGCCAGGTTGAGATTCTTTTCAGATGTTGCTGATGTTGTAATTTCCAGGTAGATGCCTCGCTTCAGGTCCACATAGGTTTCCTGGTTGGCAAGTGTCTTGATGAACACTTCGCTGGAGTCATTGAATGCATAGCATTGGAATCCGTCTTCCAGGAGTTTCTCCTTGCTGTATCCGTCGCTCTTCTTGAGCTTGAGGGTGGCACCGTTTGACAATGTAAATTCACACTCCTTTGTAGGGTCGAAGGTGAGTAATTCCTGCCATGCGGTGAGCGTCTTCAGCAGCGAATCGCTGGTAGAGAGTTTTGACTGATATTCCTTTTCCAGGAACTGCTCCAGCTGTTCATCGCTCATATTGGCGATGGCGGTCTGTATATCGCTGATATCCACCTCATGGGTAGCATCCAGTCCCAGCTCTTCCAGTTTCTGTGCCATCTCTTCATCAGAAAGCGGCTCGTCACCACTGAAGAGAGTCTTGATGATTTCTCCGTTCTTCCTGTAGCTTTCTATCAGGTTATTGATGCTGCCTACCATTTCTTTCCACTGCTCGATGTCGAGTATGGCAGAGGTTTCTGCATCAATCTTGGCACTGATGTTTACTGGCAGGTTGTCGCTTTCAAATTTGCTGGTGGCTATCCACTTGTCGCGCTTCTTGTCGTACTTCGCCTCAAGAGGTCTTACTTCGTTGCCGCTCGTATATATAAATAAGGTGACACCGTTTACCTTGGTAGTGTCGTTGTTGGTCAGGTCGGCTACGAAGGTGAAGTCAGTACCGGTGTAGAACTGGTATGAACTTTCGCTCGTCTTGTTGTTTTCGAAGTCGAATGTTACTTCCAGGTTCTTGCGCATCCATCCGTTGTAGAACGACATGGTTACCGTCTTTACCTCTATTGCATTTTCGTCGTACAGACATTCCTTGGTCTCCGAACGGAGTTCCACACCTTGCCTGGTGGTTACCTTGGCAAAGATGTTGTGGCGTGATAGGTTGTACGCATCGTTGAGTTCGCATTTACTGTTCCACATGCCGTTAGCCAGAGATGTGGTCTGGCCGATAAGAACATCGCCGTCATAAATGAGGATTTCTGATCTGCCCACGGCTGTACCGCTTACGGCAATCTGCGTCTTAGCCACGGTGGCAGGCACGTTGATGGATAGATCCTTGGCGGTATAGGTGGCAGAGCCGATAGGCTGAGTCACGGTTTTGCCATTGATATCAAACTGTGCCATGGCGCTTGGTGCGTATTCTCCACCCAGGGTAGGAATTACGCAGAATCTCACGCGGTCGGTATAGCGTGCCATCGGGATGGTGAGTCGGTTGCCTTCCAGCGAGTAAGTGCTGGTGGTATTGCCCACCATCACTGAGTTCTCCACGAACGAGCATGCCTCAGGAATATCAACCACCAGGTTCACGTTGCTCACCTTCTTGGCATAAGCCAGCTTGAAGTCTATCTTACCCGTCAGGGTGAGGTAATTGCCAGCCACGATGCTCTGCTTGTTTACGGTGAACGAGGTGTTCTCGCCCGTATAGTAAAGTTTGCTTTCGTTGAGAGTAGGAATCTGGTCGATTACCACCTTTGCAATGTTTCCGCTCTCCACCTTTACGGATGTTTCTACGTAGTCGCTTCCGCTTTTCAGTCCGCTCTGCTTCAGCTGCTGCAGCTCATACATGGTATTGAAGAGCTTGCTGCTTCCCATGCTGATGAGGGTATAGTAACCGTCTGTCAGGTTGCTGATGGTGAGCGAAGCATTGCTGTAGTCGTAAGTCTTTACCAGTTTTCCTGCTGCATCATAGAGCGAACCTACCACGGCCCCATTGAAGTTCTTGCCGTAGGAGGCTTCAATCTTGCCCAGTTCCACGATGCTGATGTTGGTGTTTGCCTTCATCTGGCCGTCGATGGTAGCCACGCTGCTTGTTGGCATGAATGCCGATGTCTTGCTGGTGGCTGTAATTTCCAGCACGTCACCTTCGTTCACTTCCTCCAGGAGCACAATCTGCGGATACTGCACGTTGTATTGGCTGATGGTGCGTTTCTGGGTCTTGTTGTAGATGCCGAATATTACGTTGTTGTAATCGCTGAACCAGTTTTGTGCATTTCCTTCTCCTGCGTTGCCATTCTCACATTTTCTGTAGTTGAAGCTGAGGTTGATGGTGGCTCCCGATATCGGTTTCAGTGCAATCTCCCCCAAGTCCACCTTCTCTTCCTTTGATGCAGCCAGGTTTTCATACGTGCTGCTCTGGCTGATGTAGTCGCTGGCATTGAAGGTGATGGAGGTAGGCACGTTGCTCAGTTCCAGTTCGTAGAAGCCCTGCGCATTGGTCTTGCCGCTGATGGTCTTCGTATATTTTCCTCCGAAGGTCTGCGATGCGCTGATGGTAGCTCCATCCAGTGCGTTTCGGGTCACCAGGTCTTTCACCTTTCCGCTTACCTTCACGGTCTGCAGAGGATTGAGCTGCAGTTTGATGACATTGTCATTCTCCTTCACGGTATAGGTGGTTTGCGCAGGAATGGTATATTCCATTGCCAGTTCCTGTGACAGTGCAAGACGATAGCTCAGCTTGCTGCCTGCAAGCAGTCCGCTCATGTTGACAGTCTGCGCCAGATAGCTTCCGGTTTCGTCGAGCCAGGTCACCTGCACCTGGTTGGTAACGTCATTTCCGTCAGGTGTTGTCACGCTGATATTCAGATCCTGCGGCATCGCCACATCCTTGAACGTTACGTTCACATCTTCATCCTTCACCTCCACATCATTCAACTGTGCGAATACATCGCCGCGCTGGTTGCGCAGGGTAACGTTCCAGGAGGTGTTCTTGATGAGGTTGGCAAAGGTGTAGGTGGTGCGGTTGGTCATCACATAGTGCATCTTCTGGCCACTCTTGGTGTTGGTCAGTTCAATCCACATCTGCTCATACTGTTTGGTATCGATGCCTTCCGGCAGTGATACGGCGAGAGAATGGATGTCGTCCTGTATAGGGAGCAGGGTGAAGTCTTTCCATACATTTGCCTCCTGATAGAGCGGCAGTGACGAAGCCGGTACATATACCACGAGTCCCTCGCCTGTGTCTCTGAATGCCTTTTCGTCCACGCTAGGCGGAGTCATGGCATAGATTGTTACCGACGCCAGGCGGCTGTCATAGGCGAATGCGTTGTAGCCAATCTTCTCGATGCTGGCAGGAAGGCATACCGACTCCAGGTTGGTGTTGTCGAAGGCGTATGACGGAATCTCCGTAATGCCAGTCACTCTGCTGATATCCAGCAAGGTACAATTGCTGAAATCGTTTACCACGCCGAAGTCGTAGTCATTCATCTTGCCAGCCACGGTAATCATCTGCACGTCCGACGTGCTGGCGCCGTTGATGGCACTCCATATACTTCCGTTCAGATTTCCCGGCTTGAAGTCATCCACGATTACTTCGCCCAGTTCCTTGTTCCAATAGTTCTTGTTCGGGTTGTCAGGATTCTGCGGATCGTATTCAAAGATGGCAGTAAGCTGCGTTTTCTTCTTTGGAACCACGAATCTGAAACTCTGCTCTTTCGAGATGACGGAATCTCCGCTCATCCACTTTCTGAACACGAATCCATTGTTTGGATAAGCATACAGATCAATGCTGCTGCCTGCCGTGAAGCGGTCGCTGCTGAAGTTGAAGCTTCCACCATTGGCAGGGGAAGCCGTCAATTGCACGGTATATTTCGTATTCATTTCTTCCGGGTTCTCCGGATTTTTCGGATTGTATTTCAGCAGAGCCGTCAACTCTACGTTTCTTTCAGGCATTGTATAGTAGAACCCTCTTTCTCTGCTCAGGGTGTCCTTGCCGCAAACCCATGCCACCATCTGGAAGCCTGAATTCGGATATGCCTCCACGTAAATCTGCTTGCTGGCTTCCCACTTCTGTTCTGAAGCGTAGTTGAAGCTGCAGCCGTTGCTTGGAGAAGCCTTTAGCTTGAGGCTGTATTTCCTGATTGGCACCTGCGGGTCTCCAGGGTTGGCAGGGTTATAGTCGCTGCTTTGTGCCCATAGAGGCAGTTGTGCCAAGCATAGAAACAGCATGAATAATATCCTGTGTTTCATGTCTCTTCGTTTTAAGTACTATATTACTACTTTACCATGGTAACCTTCTGGGTTACGTTGCCCACCTTGATGATATACAAACCACCTGGCACATTGAAGATAGCTTCTGTTCCATTCTGGTTCTTCAGCAGTTTTCCGTCTGCACCATAGAGTTTGATGTCTTCCTTGGCAGTTGCCGTTACATGGATGCAGCCAGCCTGGGTGCTGATATGGATGCTGCCCGTGTTGGCATCCAGGGTGGTGATACCCGTGGTGTTTCCACGAAGGATAAGACTGAATCGGTTTCTGCTTTCACCAGCCTTGGCTGTAAAGCGATAGCCAGTCTCGTCGAGGGTGATTTCCTTGCCTTCCTGCTTATCCAGGAGTACGGCCTGCTCCGGTGCATCCATCAGACTGATGGTATAGTCGCCACCCTGTGCGAATCTTGCTCCCAGCTGGATGATGCCGTTGCCGATAGGTCGCTCGTTGATAGCGTAGTCGGCATCGCTCTCGATGGAGTAGAGCTGAGCCGACAGAGTTTCCTCGCTCATCATCTTGCCTGCATCATGGGTTGCGTTATAGCTCATTTCTGCCTCCGGGTTGATGACGATACGTGTGCGGTCGGCTGTGTTTTCGCCTGTAAGCGTCAGGTTGTAAACCTGGCGTGCTGCGTTGCCGGTCTGCATCTTGGCACGTGTTTCCTCAATGTCTCTTACATTCCTGTTGTGCTGGCGTCCTTCTGCGAGGAAGGTAATCTCAGCCTGGTCCACAGGGCGCTGAACGAAGAAAGCTTCTCCTGGCCAGAGGATGTAGTTGTCATCCACCAGAGAATATGCCTCGTAGGTAGAGTTGCTCATGTTCCAGGTGGTGATAGGGGCGCCAAAGTCCATGAATCGGGTGTCGAAATAACATGGATATGGGTTGCCGATGAGGTTCCAGCTGCGGTTATGAGAGAACTCAGACAGATATTCCTTCAGTTCAATCTTCTGGTCGGTTGATGCGAAGAGATTGTTTTTCTCTGCATCGTTGATAGCCTTGAATTGGAAGAGTACATGATTATTCCAGCCATCGTTGTTGGTGCATTGCAGGATGTAGCCTTCGTGTGCATGCAGGATGCTGTCGGCTGTCATGTTCTGCCAGGTCTTCTCCTTCTGCTCGTTGGCTCGTGCCAATCCTGAGTATTTGCGGATTACCCACTGCGTCTCATCGGTGAGACACTGGAAATCTGATACCTTCACGTTGAATGGCATGGAGAGGAAGACCCAGCGCTGCTTAGGCACATACAGTTTAGTACTGATACTGTCGGCACGCATGGTAGCCTCGTTGATGAGGGTTCCGTGGATATTTGCACTGGTTGAGCTTGACTGATTGATGTAGTAATTTGGATCGTATGTAAAGTCAAACTTGCTGAGTGACAGCATACTGTTTCCCTTCACGGTCAGGCTTCCGCCATTTCCACCATAAGTATCAATCAGCATGCTAGGCTTGTAGTCTGCAGGGAGAGAGTCTGGCAGATTAAGCGTAAATTCTTTCCAGATGTTCATACTTTCAGGAAGTTCATCTGTTGCCTTGATATTGGTGAATGCATCCCAGCCCCGCGTCTGCTTGTAGACATTGAGCACGAAAGTAGGCACATAGAGGGTTCGCTTGCTCATGTCCATGCCTCCATTGAAAGGATTTTCATTCCTAACCTGTGGAGGTACCAGTGCCAGACAAGTAACTTCTTTCAGATTTTTGCAATAAGTGAAAGCGTTATTAACGGCAGTTACACTGGCAGGTATGGTAACCTTTTCCAATGAATTGCATTCGTAGAATGCTGCATATCCTATCGTTTGCGTTCCCTTTGGAATTAAAATCTCCTTCAGGTTATTGCAATGTGCGAATGCATTATCTCCAATGGTTTCCAGTTGTTCCGGCATGCTGACGGATGCCAAATTTCTTAACTCATAAAAAGCTCCGCCAGAGATGGTCTTCAGCGAAGAAGGCAGTTCTAATGTGGTCAGCGCATAGCACTGATAGAAAGCATTACTTCCCATATAAACCAGACCTTCAGGGAATTTGATGCTCTTTATATTGTAACAACCATAAAAAGCAGAATTGCCTATGCTCGTTACACCATCAGGAATGACTACATTTTCAAGAGACTCGCAGTATCTGAATGCCCCTTCTCCGATGGTCTTGAGATTCTTAGGCAAGGTAACCTTCTTGATGCCACGTCGCTCACTAAACAGATAATCTGGTATGTTTTCCATATCCACCTCAGAAAGATCCACCTCTACGAGGTTAGGCATGCGCTTCTGGATATTGTAGATATCGTCGTCGTTGAGCTTACCCTTGATGGTCAATATGTTGACATCGCTGATATTCTCGGTCTTCTTAAGGATTTCATTACCCAGTTCTCCCGGTGTAGCCAAATCCACAGAGATGCTGAAACCCTTGCCAGCCAGCAGGATATAGTTCTTCCATCCTTCCACTTCCTTATAGCTGTTGAGGCTTCCTTCTGGAATATTGATGATTCTCAACTGATTTGTGCCATAGAAAGGGTTTTCACCCAATGTAGGCGATTTTACAGGTTTCATCACCAGATGTTTGAGATTGGTGTATCCGAGGCAATAGTTTCCCATAGACTTTACTGATTCCGGAATCTCAATTTCTTCCAGGTTTTGGCAATTATAGAACGCATAGTGGCCTATGTCTTTGATGCCATCAGGCAGATTCACCTTTCTGATGTTGTCATGTGTGTCATAAAACACAGAATTATATCTGCTGCTGATGCTTACCACCTGATAGGTCTTGCCATTATAGTCCACGGTGGCTGGAATAATGGCAGTATCACCTTTCTTATTATAGCGATAAAGCGTGGCAGTGAGGGTGGAATCCACTACCGTGTATTGTAAACTGTCGACAGTAATGTCGTTGACGGCGGTTCCTTGTCCGCTTCCAGCGTAGCATTGCAGTGATATGCAAGCCATTGCCATGATTGTGAGGTATCCTTTATCCATAATTCTGGAGTTTAAAGGGTGAATAAAAAGTTAAATGTCTCTCTGCATCTGCTGCCAGTTCTTATCAGTTGTTGATATATGATTTTCCTTGCAGACACATTTATTGTGCAAATATACAACTTTTCTGCTTACGTCATGTCAAATTCCTTTGAAAAATGCATTTGTAGTGTGAATTTATTGTATTACCCCAAAGAAAACGGGTAACCTGCTGGTGAAATATACCACCTATGGTGAGAGAATCGAGGTGCGCACAGGTTTAAAGCCAACCGTCAATTATAATCCCCTGATGCCGTTTCTATTTCTTATTCATTTCCAAAATAACGTTAAAAACCATTAAGAACTTTCCAAAAATACATAATTAATTGTGTATCATAACTTTTTGTCCTTACCTTTGCAAGGTTATAGAAGATTATTCAATAATATTTGGAATAAATATACGATTTTAAATGAATAAAAAGCGATTCTTGCTGGGGGCAATCACTGCCACCCTGATTGGAAGTTCTTGCTATGCCATCTCCATGGAAGCTGCACCGGAGATGGGATTGTTCAAGAAGAAAAAGAAAAAAACAGAGCAACCTACATCGGATTATAAGAAAATAGTAGGCAGCGATTCTGTGAATGTACGAGGAGTCATGAATGTAGTAAAGAAGGAACAGGATTTCTACCTTGAAATGCCTACCAAACTGATGGGAAGAGTGTTCCTCGTTTCCAACAAACTGCAGCGTGTGCCTTCCGAACTCAACGAGGCAGGTGTAAACCGTGGTATCAACTACGAAAACCAGTGTATCCGTTTTGAATGGAATCAGGATAAAAAGACCGTTTTTGTGCGCCAGCAGCGCCTTACTCCCGAAGTAGATTCCAAGGATGCCATGGCGGCATCCGTTGAAAGCAATTACATTGATCCGCTCATCGCAAGCCTCAAGGTAGAGGCGGTGGCCAAGGATTCTTCCACCGTCATCTTCAAGGTGAACGACCTCTTCAACGGAAAGAAGACTTATCTCAATGATGTGTTCAATCTCATCAACCTCGGCACTTCTGCCGATTCCGATTTGTCGCGCATCATCGATATCAAGGCTTTCAGCAACAATATCACCGCAACTTCTGAACTTACCACCGTGGTACACGAGGGTAAGAGCAAGACCAATATCACCGTAGAGGTAAGCAGTTCGCTGGTCCTCCTTCCTGAAACCCCGATGGTGGCACGCAAGGAAAACCAGCGCGTGGGCTATTTCACCACCAGCCGATTGCAGTATGGCGACCACCAGCAGGAGGTGACCCGCAACAACTATATCACCCGCTGGCGCCTGGAACCTAAGGATGAGCAGGCCTATCTGCGTGGCGAACTGGTAGAGCCTAAGAAGCCTATCGTCTTCTACATCGACCCAGCCGTTCCGGAGTTCCTGCGCCCTTATATTAAAAGAGGTATGACCGACTGGAACGCAGCGTTCGAGAAGGCAGGATTCAAGAATGCCGTACAGGTGTTCGACCTCACCGACAGCATTGCTGCCGAAGGCGACGACATGAAGTATTCTGTGCTGACCTACGATGCTTCAGAGAAGGCGAACGCCATGGGTCCTTCCGTCATCGACCCTCGAACAGGCGAGATTCTGGAGGCAGACATCATCTGGTGGCATAACGTGAAGTCGCTCCTGCGCGAATGGATCATGGTGCAGACAGGAGCCTACAACAAGGAGGCACGCCAGTATGAATTGCCAGAGGCCTTGATAGGCGATGCAGCCCGATTCGTAGCCTGCCATGAGGTGGGCCACTCGCTCGGATTGCGCCACAACATGATAGCATCCAATGCATACCCTACGGATTCCCTCCGTTCCAAGTCGTTCACCGACCATGTATGCGGCACTGCAGCATCCATCATGGACTATGCCCGTTTCAACTATGTGGCACAGCCGGGAGATGGCATCCAGCAGATTTCTCCGCAAATAGGTCCTTACGACCTGATGGCGATAGAGTGGGGCTACCGCTGGTTCCCGGATGAGAAGAAGGCCGCTTCAGCACAGCAGGATTTCCTGAAGAAGCACGGCGGAAAGGAATTCAGATACAGCGAGACGCAGAGCCAGCGCACCGCCATCGACCCACGTTCCCTGAGCGAGGATTTGGGCGATGATGCCATGAAGTCGGCTGCCTATGGCATCGCCAACCTGAAGCGCGTAATGCCTAACATCATCGATTGGACCCGCACAGGCGAACCGGGTCAGACCTACGATGAGGCATCGAAGCTCTATCAGGGCGTCATCTTCCAGTGGAGTCTCTACCTCTACCATGTGCTTGCCAATGTGGGCGGCATGTACATCGACAATACCACCATCGACGATGGCAAGCCTACCTTCACCTTCGTGGAGAAGGACAAGCAGAAGCGAGCCGTGCAGTTCCTCATCGACGAGGTGTTCACCTGTCCGAAGTGGCTCTTCCGAAGCGAGCTCAACAAGTATACCTTCATCAACAAGAATACGCCGCTGGGCGTGCAGGAGCAGTCGCCAGACTATGCACTGCAGAACCAGCAGAGCTACATGCTCTGGGATATGCTCGACAACAGCCGCATCATGCGCATGTTTGCCAACGAGCAGAACAACGGCAGGAATGCATTCACAGCCGTAGAGATGATGGATATGCTGCATAAGCACTTCTTCGGCAAGACCCTGGCAGGCAAGTCGCTCAGCGTAGACGACCGCCAGTTGCAGAAGAACTTCGTGGATGCGCTCATCACGGCTGCCGCTCAGCAGGAGGGCGTGAAGATCAACAAGAAGATTTTCGATTCCCCTGCCATCATCGACTCGCCGGATTTCAACATGCCATGCCATAGCCTCAGTTCGGCTCCCCGCACCATCGACATGGGCGGCACCCAGACGGCTCGTGTGAGCGATGCCATCAGCGTGAAGCGCGGCGAACTCGTGAGAATCCTCAACCTGCTGAAGGGCAAGCGCCGTTCGGGCGATACTGCCACCCAGTTCCACTACGAGGACGTGATCATGAGAATCCAGACGGCTTTGGGGCAGGAGATTAGATAATTTATAATTGACAATTAATAATTTATAATTCATAATTAAGGGATTAAGTAATTAAGGTAAACAAAAAAATAGAGAGATTGTATATGAGAATGAGAACATTCATGCTTTTAATCATGGTTTTCGCCATGAACATTCTTTCAGCACAGGAGCGCACCATCACGGGTATCGTGGTGGATGGCAGCATGGGCGACGACCCGCTGCCAGGCGCTACCATCTCTGTGGTGAGAGGTCCAAACAAGAAGGTGTCACATGGCACCGTGACCGACTACGAAGGCAAGTTCACCCTCAAGGTGGATGCACAGGATAAGTCGTTCTCCGTAAGATTCATGGGATTCGAAACCAAGGATGTCAACATCGAACCAGGAAAAAACGACTATAAGGTGGTTTTGGAATCTGACGCCAAGCAGATTGGCGAGGTGGTGGTGACGGGTTATCAGGAACTGGACCGACGCAAGCTGACTTCGGCGGTAACCACCCTGAAAATCAGCGATGAGAAAATCGGTGCCGTCAACAACATCGACCAGGCACTTGCCGGACAGATTGCCGGACTTTCTTCCATCACCTCTTCGGGTGCACCGGGTGCGCCGGTGAAGATCCGCATCCGTGGTACCGCTTCTATCAACGGTACCCAGGAACCGCTGTGGGTGCTCGATGGTATCCCGATGGATGGCACCGATATCCCAAGCATGGAGGATCTGAAGGATATCGACAATATCTACCAGACTTCCATCGCCGGATTGAATCCATCCGACATCGACAACATCACCGTGCTCAAGGATGCTGCAGCCACTGCCATCTACGGTGCGAGAGCAGCCAATGGTGTCATCGTCATCACCACCAAGAAGGGACGTGCGGGAGCACCGGTCATCAACTTCTCGGGCAAGATGACCTTCATGCCTAAGACGGATATCGACCGACTCAACCTGCTCAACAGCAATGAGAAGGTAGACTTGGAGCTCGGTCTGCTGGCATCTGATTACACCTATCGCCAGAACAAGGGTGGGGTAGCAGGCATCCTCAGCAGCCTGGGCGAAACCAGCGCCTACAAGGCAGGCGGATGGAATGCGCTGAGCCAGACAGCCCAGAACCAGATTAACCAGCTCCGCAACACCAATACCGACTGGAATGATATCCTCTTCCGCAATGCCCTCACCCAGGAGTACAACATCGGCATCTCGGGTGGCGGCGACAAGAGCGATTACTATACATCCGTGGGCTATACCGACGAGCAGGGTAACGTGAAGGGCGTGGGAAACACCCGATACAACATCACCCTGAAGACCAACTACCAGGTGAACAAACTCCTCAAGGTGGGCGCTTCCGTATATGCCAACGAGCGTAAGCAGAACACCTATCTCACTGATAGCAATGGCTTTACCAACCCGGTATATTATTCCCGATTGGCAAACCCATACTTCACCCCATACGATGAGAACGGTAACTACAACTACGATACCAACGTGCAGGGCAAGGAGGATTCCTCACTCAACTTCAATATCTTCGAGGAGAGAGCCAATGCCAACACCAAGCGCCGCGACCGTTCGATGATGGCAATTCTCAATGCCGAGCTGCGCCTCACCGACTATCTGAAGATTACCTCGCAGTTTGGCTTGCAGGAGGATTCCTATTCCCTGAGCAAATATGCCAACGAGAACACCTACGCCATGCGCAAGGAGAAACTCTTCACCGAATACCAGGGTGCCGACGGCGTGAAGAAGAGCTTCCTGCCGGATGGCGGCATGCACAAGACCACGGAGTATCACAACCGCCAGTGGACCTGGAAGGCGATGGCTGAATTCGTGAAGACCTTCAACCGCATCCATGATGTCAACTTCATGCTGGGTACCGAGGTTCGCCATGCCAAGTCAAATTCCATCTACAGCGTGGCTTACGGATATGATTCCCGCACCCTCACCACCCAGCCGGTCATCTTCCCTAGCCAGACCTGGGCAGATTCCTATCCGCTGCATCAGGAGACAGAGTCGGAGAATGCCTACGTATCCTGGTATGCCACAGGTTCTTATTCGCTTCTCAACCGCTATACCATCGGTGGAAGCGTTCGTTTCGACGGTTCAGACGTCTTCGGCGTAGCCAAGAAATACCGTTATCTGCCTCTCTACTCCGTGAGTGGACTCTGGAGAGCGAAGGAGGAGAATTGGCTCAAGGACGTGAAGTGGATGGACAACCTCTGCCTCCGTGCCTCTTACGGTTTGCAGGGTAACATCGACAAGAATACATCACCTTATTTGATAGGTACACTGAAGAAGGGCACCATCCTGCCGGGCATCAGCGAGGACATCATCAACAGCGAGACTGCTCCGAACCCTAACCTGAAATGGGAGAAGACGGAGAACGTGAACGCCGGAATCGATTTCGCCGTATTGCACAATGCCATCACCCTCTCTGTAGACTACTACTATCGCCACAGCACCGACCTCATCGGCCTGAAGATGCTGCCGCTGGAGAGTGGATTCTCTTCTACCACCATCAACTGGGCGAGCATGAACAACAAGGGTGTGGAGATAGCCCTGGGCACCAGAAACATCCATACCAAGGATTTCAACTGGACCACCAATCTCAACATCGGTTACAACGAGAACAAGGTGATTCAGGAAACCGTGGCTCAGAATGCCACCTATCCTGGCCGTGAAGGTTATCCTGTGGGAGCACTCTTCGCCTATAAGACAGCCGGACTCGACGCCGACGGTTATCCGCTCTTCGTCAACAAGAATGGCGAGAAGGTATCTGCCACCGAGTTCCTGAAGCTCAATGCCCATGGAGCCAGCACCCTCACCGCCGAGGAGCAGCGCAACCTGTATACCTACATGGGTAGCACAGACCCAAAGTGGACGGGTGGTTTCATCAACACCTTCGATTACAGGAACTGGCAGTTGGGCATCAACTTCACCTTCAACTTCGGCATGAAAGTGCGCGTGCAGCCTAGCTACTCGCCAGCCAATTACGACAGAGGCCTGAACGTGAACCGCGACATTCTGAACCGCTGGACGGCAGATAACACCAGCGGCAGTTTCACCAAGCTGATGGTCAGCACCGAGCGCCCACGCGAGTACGTGCAGTATAACGAGTACAACCTCTACAGCATGCTCGATACCTGGGTGAAGGATTGCAACTACGCCCGCCTTCAGAGCCTGCGCCTGGGATACAAGTTGCCAACCCAGTGGCTGAGCCGCATCGGCGTGAAGAGTGCATCCCTCTCTCTTGAGGCACGCAATCTGCTCGTCATCGCCAGCAACTACAGCAACTATCTGGACCCGGAGACGATGGGCAACCCATACGCGCAGCCTATCCCGAAGAGTTTCATATTTGGCGTAAACGTAAATTTCTAAAAGAATGAAGACAATGAAAAGAAGATATTTGATGGGCATCGTCATGATGTTGGCGATGATAGGATTCACCAGTTGCGATGATTTCCTCGACATCACCCCAACCGGAAAGGTGATAGCCAAGACGGGCAAGGAATACAGAGCCTTGCTCACCTACGAATACAAGAATTTCCCGGAAGACCGTGGACTCGCCACCCTGCGAAGCGACGAGATGACCCTGAGCAAGGCATCCACCTCTACCGAGGATTACGATTCTTACTTCGACATCTGGGCATGGAACGACCTCAACCAGCAGAGCACCACGGCTTCTTTCGGCTGGCGCCGTTACTATCATGCCATCTACATCGCCAACTACATCATCGAGAATCAGAACAAGATTACCGAGGCTACACAGGATGAAATCAGTCAGCTGGTGGGCGAGGCCTATATGATGAGAGCCTACTGCCACTTCCTGCTCGTCAATCTCTATGCCGATGCCTATACCCATTGCAATCCGGCTACCACCCGCGGCATCCCGCTCTCGCTGGAGGCAAATGTCAACAACGTGCTCACCTGCAGCAGCGTGGAGCAGGTTTACCAGCAGGTGATTGCCGACATCAAGGAGGCAAAGACCCGTCTGAAGGTGGCTGCCTGGGACGAGGGCTACACCTACCGATTCAACCAGATTTCTGCCGATGCTCTGCTGGCTAGAGTCTATCTCTACAAGGGCGACTGGCAGGATGCCCTGGCAGAAGCGAAAGTGGTGATGGAGAAACATGGCGACCTGGAAGATCTGACCGATTCAAAGGTATTACCAAACTACTATAAGTCGGTGGAGAGCATCGTTGCCCTGGAGCAGGTGATGACTTCCGGCTATGTGAAGATGGGCGTACCTAGCAAGGCGCTGGTTGATACCTATCGCACCGGCGACAAGCGCAAGGCGCTCTATTTCAAGGCACAGACCGCCAGCGTCTACAGTCTGATTAAATATGGTGACAAGGGCAACGACGGCTATCGCTGCTCCTTCCGTTCTGCCGAGGCCTACCTCATTGCTGCCGAAGCTGCTGCCCAGAATGCAGCTGACAACGCCGCAGCCGATGATGCTAATCTGGTTGAGGCTCGCACCTATCTCAAGGCGCTGATGGCAAAGCGATATGCAGCAGCTAAATACAACCAGTATGCAGCCGAGCTTGATACCATGCAGAAGGCGGACTTGCTCAAAGCCATCTACAACGAACGCACCTGCGAGCTTGTCTTCGAGGGACATCGCTGGTTCGACCTCCGTCGTACCACCCGTCCGCAGTTGAGCAAGACCTACGGTGAGAATAGCTATGTACTTGAAGCCAACGATTCCCGATATACCCTCCGCTTCCCAATCGAGGCAGTAGAGGCGAATCCGAATATCGAGAAATGGGAGGGCAAGTAAGATAATTGTTTTACATAAAGATTAATTGATTATGAGAAGATTTACATTTTCAATGATGCTGGCACTGGCAACGGTTGCTGCCAATGCCAAGGATGTGTTGGAGGCTCCTACCTGGACAGACAACCTCACCACCACAGCAGAGGCCAAGGATTTGACCCGTGCTGCTGCCATGGCAGTTGACAACGAGGGTAACTCCATCGTAACCGGTAGCTTTACCAAGGATCTGGAGTTCGCTGCCAGCTATCTGGAACCAGTGGCCAACAGTGCCTTCATTGCCAAGTATGATAAGGCTGGTGCCAAGAAGTGGGCTGCCGGTCTGGCTGGTGCTGCCACCGTCACCACAGTGGCTACCGATGCCGACGGCAACGTTTATGCTGCCGGCGTATTTGCTGATCAGGTAGCAATCAAGGATGCCAGCGGCGAAACCAAGGCTACCATCACCGGTATGGCCGACAAGGTAGATAAGGTATCTGGCTTCATCGTGAAGTACGACAAGCAGGGTGCGTATGTAGCTTCCAAGACCATCCTTGCCGAGAGCGATGCAGAGATTGCAGCCTTGGATGTGATTGGCGTGCTGAGCCCTTCTTTCACAGCCAAGAAACTGGTAGTTGATGGCAATAAGCTCTATCTTTCTGCCTCTTACAAGGGCAATGTAGCCTTGGATGGTGTTACCCTGCAGGGTAAATATGCCTGCTCAGAGGGCTGGTTGTATAATGATGAAACCACCATGTGCGTGCTCTCTTTCGATGCAGCCGACCTGGCAAATGCCAGCATCGTTTCTGTGCTTGGCGCTACAAAGCAGTTGACAAATGAGGCTACCTACAATACAGAAGACGTTAACTTCGCCATCAACGACGGCAAGATTTACGTAGCTTACGTAGCATCCGGTAAGGATATGACCCTTACTGCTGCCGGCAAGGATACCAAGATTGAGACAGCCTATGAAGCGAGTGCTACTGAGCATGCCTACGTATTGGCAGCCATCGATGGCGACCAGGTAACTACCCAGGTTTATCATTCTGTAGCCACAGATAATTCCAACACTCTGAACACCATCGACGAGATGGCCTATCAGAAAGGCAAGCTCTATCTGGCAGGTTCCTTCAACCAGGCACTTCCTTTCGACAACACCATCTCTTATCTGGGAGGTTGCGATGCCTACGCAGCCTGTCTGGATGCAGAAAGTCTCAGCAAGAACTGGGCAGTAGCCAGTGCTTTCGATGAGGGTGATGCCAAGCACAAGGCAGAAATCATCAGCGGTATGCTGGTTGATGAGGATAAAGTCACTCTGGTAGGTTGGGTAGAGAATACCTACCACCGCACCATCGAGGCTCCTCTGGGCTATCAGATCAATACCAAGACCCCAGCCATGCAGAAGGGTGAGCAGGTACTGATCACATCCGTAGCCGAGAACGGCAACTATGCACTTTATCAGACAGATAATGTAAAGGGTAGTGATGAGGACAAGACCACTGAAGGCACTTACTCATACATCTTCTATAACAATGCAGAGTCATCAGGCATCAGCAAGGTTCTTGCCGACGACAACACCATCGATTGGGATGGCAATGAGGTAACACTCGCCAAGTCAGCCGACATCACGGTTTATACAGCCGCAGGTGCAGTAGTGAAGTCAGCCAAGAACGTGAAGTCATTGTCTCTCGCCGATGCAGCTCATGGCATCTACCTGGTAAAGGTAAGCAAGCAGGCGTTGAAGATTGTGAAGTAACTTTCGCCAGAAAGTAATATAATAATAAATGGCATTAGAATAGGAGCTTTTCCATATTCTAATGCCATTTATTTGTTTTCAATCATTTATTTCCATGAAAATGCGCAAATATTTTTGTTCGAATCATATTTTTTTGTATTTTTGCAACGTGTTCTACGTCCCAAAAATCTCTTTCGCCTCCAGGCAAGGACAATCCTTGGGAGTCGTACCCGGCAAATCCCGATGACCCACAATCTCGGCTTTCGGAAAAAGCCCCTTCAGGACAGCAAGCAGTTCACGGATTCTGGAATACTGCTCCGGAGTCAGCGTGTTGGAAGGTCTGCCTTTCTCGTCCAGACCGCCCTCGTAGCAGATACCTATCGAGCAGCGGTTGTAGGGGCGGGCATGGGCACCAACCTCCAGCAGGAAACGGTGTTGCGTGCAGCTGCCGTCCTTTCGCACATAAAAGTGGTAGCCGATGTCACGGAAACCGCGTGCCAGATGGTCGCATCGCAACTGCTCCACCGGATAATTCCGGTTGCATCTCGTGGCAGAACAATGCAGCACGAGATACTTCACAGACTCTGGCGACATCATATATCGCCCGTCCTCCACTCTGGCGAGGAGAGTCCGCTCATTGCGGACCATCTCCCCACCAATCGTCATAGGAAACTGATCTTTAGTCATAAGCAAAAATCAGGTGTTTAGGAATTAGTACTTGAGACATTGGGCACACGAGCTGACACCCAAGGCCGTGAGAGCTGCAATCAATGCCTGCAGCACGGCATAGAGAACACTGGTCCAGGAAATCTTCCTGTTGGGAACATCATTTAAATTCATAGGCATTGATGATTTTAGATTACTACGTCAGAAGAATCACCATCGCTGCCGCCACCCTGGTCAGTACCGCCCGTTGTTCCGCCCGTAGTACCCGAACCGCCTGCGCCCTGGGTGTTATCGCCCGAGTCAGGATTCTTGTTCTCGCCGGTAGAACCGCCGCCGTCGGAATCACCAGGTGTCTTCTCCTTCTTCTCGTCATCGTAATTCACGAGTTCGATGTTGTCAGGAACCAGGTTATAGACACGGCTTCCGTTCTTCAGCAGGCTATACGCAGGACGGAAGGAAGGGATGAGGCTCTTCACGAGCTTGGCGTTGGCATTCTTCTCGTTCTCCACGGCACCGCTGGTGATGAAGCGGAGGTAAAGCTTGCCGAAGCCGAGCAGCTCGATGTCGTAACCCTTCTTCAGGTTCTCTTTCACATAGTAGGCATAGCGGTCGAGCACAGCCTTTACGTCGGCAGGAGTAGCGGTAGACTCCATAGAGATCTGCTTAGCAACCTCTTCGGTGGTCAAAGTACCATAACTGTAAGGGCGAACGCTGTAGAGTGTCTTACCCTTCTTAGGTCCCATGTGGACCACTGTCTTTGAAATTTTGTAACTCTTACTCATAAAACAAACTGTTAAAAGGTTAATAATTAAGTTTTTGTCTGATTGACGTTGCAAAGATACAACAAAAAAAGAGCAAAGTCAAGTGCGTTTACTATTCATGCCGTTTGGTTTACTTCTGATTCACTGCTCGTTTACAAAAATTAAAAATGATGGATATGCTAGTACAAAAAGAAGCAAGAATCGAGACTCCGTTACTGAAGCTCCGCCAGGAAGAGCTTCATCTTGCTATATATATTAATAATGTGGAGACCTTGGAAGAGTATGTTGCCAAGCTCTCTGTATGTGTCAGTGCCCGCGAACTGGCACTGGTGGTTGATGACATGGTTTGGGATTCAGCCGTGAAGGTGGATCGCGATACGGCGGTGATGCAGGAGTTCATCCGTGTTCTTCTTCCGCTGGCTCCCCATGTCACCACCGGCATCAACAATATCCGCAAGCAGATTAACAATCTGCTGTGCAAGTCGAGATAGGAGAGGGATAGATTTTGTTACATACGGAGATTGCATAACGTGCAAAAATCCCCCAATGAGGGATAAAAATGCTTAAATCCATCCCTCATTGAGGGAACTTTTCGGAAGAATTCATCCCTCATTGAGGGATTATTTGTATCTTTGCCGCAGTTTTAAATGATATTCATCTAAAAGAGCAAGATATGATAGAAAATAAACTATATGAATATATGGCGGAGCTGCTGAAACGTACTCCGCTTGATTTCATCAGATATAAATATGATGAAATCAACTGGAATGGACGGCTAATAGGTATCGTGGGACCGCGAGGCGTTGGAAAATCCACCATGATACTTCAGCGCATCAGGCTATCCAAGGAAGGCCATCACCTGTATGTGTCGGCCGACAATATCTATTTTTCAAATCATTCCCTGATTGACTTCGCCGACGAGTTTATCAAGGAGGGTGGTACACATCTTTATATAGATGAAATTCACAAGTATGCCGGCTGGAGCAGAGAACTGAAGCAAATTTACGACATGCATCCATCCCTGAACCTTATCTTTACTGGTTCATCGGTATTGGACATCAAGAAGGGAGAAGCTGATCTGAGCCGCCGTGCACTGATGTATATGATGCAAGGCTTGTCGTTCAGGGAATACCTGCAACTTTTTGAAGGCATCAAGACCAGAGTTTTCAGTCTCGACGAAATGCTCAATCACCAGGTAGAGATTCCTGGAGTGGAACATCCATTGCCATTTTTCAGAGCGTACCTCGACCATGGCTATTACCCATTTGCCATAGAGGGAGATTTTACGCAGAGAATGCTGCAGGTGATAGACCAGACGGTAGAAGTTGACATTCCGCAATATGCCGATATGAAAGCCTCAACAGCACGCAAGCTAAAGCGTATGCTCGTTATTCTTTCCGGGTTGGCTCCCTACAAGCCAAGCGTAGAGAACCTTGCCACGGAAATCGGGGTGAGCAAGAACAACGTGCCTGATTATCTCGTCTATCTGGAACGTGCCGGAATGATAGGTCTGCTCAGAGATGATACTTCGGGAATGCGCAATCTTGGAAAGGTAGAAAAAGTATATGTTGATAATCCAAGCCTGATGTCTGTGCTCACCCCTAATCCCAATATTGGAAACATAAGGGAAACATTCTTCTACAATCAGATGAGAGAAAAGCAGGATGTTACTTCCTCCAGGGTTTCCGACTTTACCATTGGTGACTATACCTTTGAGATTGGCGGAAGGAAGAAAGGTAAAAAGCAGATTGAGGATGTAAAAAACGGACGTATCGTAAAAGACGATATCGAGATGGGGCATGGAATCATCATCCCTCTCTGGTACTTCGGAATGAATTATTAACTGAGTACACTTCAAAAAAGTACTGATTTTATTCATTTTGTTCATCGTATTGAATAAAATCAGCACTTTTTTATTCAATACGAATGATATATTGAATATTTTCCTGCTTTCCCGTCCTTACCTTACACGTCATACCCAATATGATGTGGATGAACTGTTGGCAAGCACGCAAATCAAGTTGATAACGGGTCCTAGAAGAACAGGCAAATCGACAGAGGTTTTGCCTATATATAAGTTTTAATGAGCTGCAACACGGCTTACGCACGGATTTTAAACGGATTTGGCCTTACGGCCATTGGGCTAGCGCCGTATAGGCTGGCTTGCGATTGTACAGTAATGGCAGACTTTTTCCAGCTTTAGGGGGTATCGCCACGACCGTCAGGTCGAGTTTCCGTATAAAATCCGTGCGTAATCCGATGAATAATGACACACCCTCACCACCACACAGAGTTTTTCTTTTACAGATCTTCAGTCTTTAAAAGAGTCTTCTTTTCGTTTCTTTATCGTTATAGGAGTAAGCAATACACTAAAGATTACTCATTGCATAAAGTGGAATTACATCTACATGACGAATGGCATCCTGGGATTCTTTATCAACATACTCAAACTCTCCGAAATTCTCTAGGGAAGTGCGAACAGCATGATGAAGAGCTTTCTTTCTCATGAATAGCCATAAACTCTGCATGCTGCCTCGGGTAGTGGCTTTCACTTCTATCGGTAAAACCATACCATCTTTGGCTTCCAGATAATCAATCTCAGCATTGGTTCCTCTTGACAAATTCTGCCAATAATACATTTCTGCCTTCTGGAAGCGGAGATGAGGGCGAAGCCTGCTGCTTGTAACTTACCGTGGTATCCAGTCCCTGTGCCATGAGAAATTCATCAAAGGAAAATGGATACATGTAGAGTGAGCGTATTCTCCCAACCCCAAAGGAAGGCAGTTCCTCTAAGGTAAATTCCAACAAAGAGCCAGCAGCGATGACATGCAGTTCCGGATAATCCTCTTTGAAATAACGGAGCGACATGATTGCTTCCTGGCTAACTTGTATTTCGTCTATGAAGAGCAGTGTCTCACCAGGTATTACAGGAATGCCGGTAGTGGCACTTATACCTTCGCACGTTCTATGCACATCAATATCCTTTGAAAAGAGTCCTCTTATGGATGGCTGACTCTCCAGATTGATTTCTACAAAGTACTTAAATTCTTTACCCAAGTGGCGCACAGCAGAAGATTTTCCTACTTGTCTGGCTCCACGTATCAGCAGCGGCTTTCTTCTTTGAGAAGCCTTCCACTCCATGAGTTTTTTATCTATATTTCGCTTGTAATATGTCATTTTATGTAATTTATTGATTTTCAGTGCAAAGATACAACTTTTATCCAAAAGTCAAGGCAAACACCGCTGCAATGGGATAGATTTTGTTACATACGGAGATGGCGTATTACTAATTTGCTGCTCATATTACCAGAGGATAATGCAGATTATTTCTCGGATTTGAGTACTTTAGCGCAGATTATTTCTCGGATTTGAGTATTTTAACGCAATTTATTTCTCGGATTTGAGTATTTTCGCTATTTTTGCACCTGTTATTCAAACAGTTACAATTATGGCAGAATACATACAAAGAAACATAGATTCAGAACTCACCGCATGGAAAGAAGATTCCATGCGGAAACCTCTGTTGCTTCGTGGGGCCAGACAGGTTGGAAAATCTTCTGCAGTGAAAAATTTCGGAAGACAATTCAAGTATTTCGCTGAAGTGAACTTCGAACGCAACAAGGCAATAAAAACATTCTTTCAGGGGGATATAGACGTGCGATTGATTGCTGAAAAAATCAGCAGTTATATCAATGTCCCTATAGAAGCAGGCAAGACGCTCCTCTTCCTCGACGAAATCCAGGAATGCCCGGAAGCTATCATGGCACTACGATTTTTCAAGGAAGATTATCCGGAACTACATGTCATTGCAGCAGGATCTCTTCTGGAATTTACGCTTCAGGAACTCCCTACTTTTGGAGTAGGAAGAATTCATTCTCTCTTCATGTATCCAATGACTTTCGATGAATTCCTGCATGCTAACCACGAAGAAGGTCTCATCCGTATCCGAAATGAAGCATACAGGAATCTTTCTATAGAACAACCCTTCCATGACAAACTCGTGGAATACTTCCGCACCTACCTGCTTGTTGGAGGCATGCCGGAATCTGTACTTGCATGGACCAAGACGCACGATTTCAACCGATGCAGAAACATCCAGGAAGATATCATACTAACATACGAAGACGATTTCAGCAAGTATAAAAAGAGAGTCAACCCAGACTTGCTGCGCACGACGATGCGTGGCATCTGCCACCAGGCTGGAGAGAAGCTGACATACAGGCAAATATCAGCAGACTATCAGAGTTCACAAATCAGAGAAGCTCTGCGCCTACTGACACTTGCAGGAATCGTAACTCCTGTTGTAGCAACCTCGGGCAATGGCATTCCGCTGGATGCGGAAGCCGACGAGAAAAGCATGAAGGTTCTCTTCCTGGACCCAGGATTACTGTTAGCCGTGCTTCAACTGGAAGGTGACTTGTCTCAGCAACTCATAGAGCTTATTTTAGCCGGCACCCCACAGGAACTTGTCAATAAGGGCGGTCTTACAGAAATGGTTGCAGGACTCGAGATGATGCGCTACAAACCATGCATCCAACGCCAGAAGATGTTCTATTGGGAAAAGAAGGGGAAGAGCGTAGCAGAGATAGACTATCTGGAAATCCACAACATGAAGATTACCCCTATCGAAATCAAATCGGGAACACAAGGCGGCATGAAGAGTCTCTGGCTATTCATGAGAGAGAAAAAGCTCACCGAAGCCTTCCGCTGTTCTCTTGAGAATTTCGGCGCATTCGATTACATTGACAATCAAGCCGATGGCGCTGTAAGGCACGTTACCATACTGCCACTCTACGCATTATCCCTATTAAGAAGCCGTTCTTGAAAAATAGATGTAATTTTAGGTTCTATTAATGAAGAGGGAAGTCTGCTGGCAGTGATGCCGGCAGACTTCTGCGCTTTAAACCCTATTTACCATAATTGCCCTTACATAATGAAGGTACTGAAGTTTCGCAAGTAGCATTCTACCGTCCCCGAAGGGGGCGAATGTGAATAACCGCGGGTGGAATGACCGAAGGGAATGGAACCTGCGGATAGTTACAGATACTCTCTTATCGTCCCCGAAGGGGGCGAACAGGAGCAAGGCTGGATGTGGTTCGCCCCCTTTGGGGACGCTTTCTCCCTACTATTGGTTGTCCGCAGGTTCCATGACCTTTGGTCATTCCACCAGCGGTTATTGAAAGTTGGCCCCCTTCGGGGACCGGAGGTTACTTGCGAAACTTGAATTAAGGTATAGTATGACTTGTTTCTATTGGGTATGCATTCTTAACTAGTATGCATTCTTATCCGGGAAGATGATGCTCTTGGCCGTGAGGAAGATAATCTTGATGTCGAGCCAGAACGACCAGTTCTCTATATACCAGATGTCTCGGCGGATACGCTCTTCCATCTGCCACAGCTCCTTGGTCTCGCCGCGGAATCCCGTAACCTGAGCCCAACCCGTGATACCAGGCTTGGAGAAATGGCGAACCATGTATTTGTCTATCAGGCTGCCGTATACCTCGGTGTGATGCAGCATGTGAGGACGAGGACCCACGATGCTCATGTCGCCCTTCAGCACGTTGATAAACTGAGGGAACTCATCGATGTTCGTCTTTCGCATGAAGTTGCCGAAGGCAAACTTTCTTGGGTCGTCCTTGGTAGCCTGCGCCTTGTCGGCATCCTTGTTCACATGCATGGAACGGAACTTCAGACAGTAGAAAGTATCACCGTTCCGACCCGTTCTTGCCTGCTTGAAGAAGATAGGACCCGGACTCTGAATCTTGATGATGAGCGCGATGATCGGGATGAACGGCAATACGCAAAGACAGATAATTCCGCTCACCACGATGTCGAAAGCTCGCTTCACGATGCGGTTGGAAATGCTTGCCAGCGGCTCCTTATGGTTGGAATACACCGTCCTGCCCATGAAGTTCTGGGCATCGAGATGCAGCTTATATTCGCCGAAAACGCGAGGCAAGAAATAGAAGTGAACCACGTTCTTGTTGCAGAACTGCATAATCTTCACAATCTGATCGGATTCTGTATGCGACAGGCAGCAGAACACCTCGTCGATGGCGTTATGAGTACCATCGATGGTATTGTTGATGGTGGAAGACATGTTATTGTTGAGATCCTGCATGGTTCCTATCCTTTTCAGTCCCTCTGGAGCCTTGGCCATATCGGCATCAGCATAATATCCCTTCACGATATAACCAGCCGAAGGATCCTCCGTCATCGTCCGATACATCTCTCCCACTGCCGGGTCATTGCCCACAAAGACAACCGTGCGGCTGTTGCGTCCCTTGGAACGGTAGTATTTGAGGAGTGAGAGTTCGCAGAGTCGGGATATAACCAGTAAAAAATAAAATGATATGCCGAAGATGAATGCAAAAGAGAACATCTGACCTCCATGGCTGAGCAGTCTTACGAAGACAAAGAACCAGAAGGTGGTGGATGCAGCCAGGTATAGCGTACGCTTCAATACCTGCAGGAAACCGATCTTTCTTACATGGATGATGGTGGAGTAATAATACTCACTCAGGAGTAAGGCAGCATTGGCAACGAAAGCCGTAATCTTCGTTGCTTCATCAAAATAATCGAGAACCAATTCTGCACCATACTTGGTATAGGCAAACAGCAAAACGTTTAAGATAACGATATCCATGCATGTTACCAGTCGTCTTACCAGCACATTCCCTCTGTAGTAGTTATTATTCATCATATAAACAATTTATAATAGTCCTTACAATAATAGTTTTTAACGGAATCTTCGTTGAAAGATAACATTTCTACTAAATCCCTGCAAAGATAAATAAAAATGTTGAATGAGCAAAATATAAAGGAGAAAAAAATGCAGTTTGGACTAAAATGAACCAAATTGAACCGATAATGTAACAAAAAAACATGTATTCTGTGGTGGAATCCTGCCTTCTATGCGATATGCAGGCGTTTGTTTGTGAGAGCCGTGCTGATTGATAACTTCCTTTCTGCGGGGCAGTCTGGTGACAGAAAACGCAAATAAAAGTATACAGATTTTCAAGTAAAATGTACCATAATTCCCGTATTTTCCGCCGGGAAATATTTTATCTGAAATACCGAAAATATGAAGGATTTTCGTTTCTCGCTGCAAATCAATGGGTTAGGAGAATGTAAAGAATTCGAAAACCATTCATTTTTCTACGAGTGTACGGTTGAATACCCTACAAGTGTACGGTCGTAGCGCTACGAGTGTACGAGCATACACTATATAACTGTACGGTCGCAGGTTTACGACCGTACACTCGTAGCCCATTCAACCTCGAAATCGCTGCCCAAGCCCTCAGGAAGGGGCAGATTTCCAGCCTCATCGCCATCTGGATGGCAAGTTTTGAAATGCTCCTTTTTTTAAGACTATACTTGACAATCCCCTATTCTTTGTCCCACAGATTATTCTTTGTCCCACAGAATTCACAGATTCACACAGATTCTTGGTTTGGATTTTAAGTCACGCAGATTCCGCAGATGACGCAGATGATTGGTGATGAAATCCCCGATTAATAGTTAAATAACAATAGCAAGCAACTAATTGTAGCTCAAATATTTAGAATTATCGTTCAGAAAGATTATCTTTGTGAACGATAATAATAAAGCATAGCATTATGGAATATACTTGAATTATATTACAGAAGTTTCGCAAGTAGCATTCTACCGTCCCCGAAGGGGGCGAATGTGAATAACCGCGGGTGGAATGACCGAAGGGAATGGAACCTGCGGATAGCAGACATACTCTCTCTATCGTCCCCAAAGGGGGCGAACAGGAGCAAGACTGGATGTGGTTCGCCCCCTTCGGGGACCGGAAGTCATTTGCGAAGCTTATTTTTTTGTAGCATTATCTTTACATACCATAAAATACGCCCTGGGATGAGGCTCCTTGAATATATGCGCTAAAATACGTATTTATATGTATCTTTATGTTAATTGGGGTGTCGCATTGGTACCAATGCGACACCTTGAACATAGGAAGTAGACACCTTTTTCGAAAATCACGACACCGTTTTTCGGAAAAAAATGCTATATTTGTACCATGGAAATAAAAAGCCTAAAATTTAAATAATTAAAGAATATGAGAACAAAACTTTACATGATTGCTCTCGCAGCAATGACCATGATTCTGGCGCTGTCTTCCTGCTCCGAGTCAGAAGACCTCCTCTCAGCGTTCCACAGCGACCCTAACGCTGTGCGCATCACTGCGCAAGTAGGTAAAGCATCTGCCAATGGCTTCACCCGCAGCTTTCCGCTGGGGGATGCCGAAGCGCAGAAGAAATTTAAGATGGTGATATGATCAGCGTCCAGGCTGATGGCCAGGATGCCGTAACCTATCAGTTAAACAACAATGAATGGCAGCCACAGGGCAGCAAGTTCCTGAAATGGGAAAGCGAGACGATGAATTTCACCGCCTACTATCCTTCTTTGTTCAATGGTACCATCACCCAGCCTACGGAATACACCAGCGTAGAATCGCTTGCTGCCGCCGACTTCATGTCGTTTAGCGGTCCGCAAACCAACACCAACAATAGCAATAACCTCACACTCACCATGGAGCGAAAAATGGCGAGAGTGGTAGTAATGATTGATGGCTTCAAGGACCAGTATGCCGGAGCCAATATTGATAACGTCAATAGCCTCAGCATCTGTGGTGTGAAAGCGTTTAAGCACAGCGATAAGAAGTTCTATGCCCTTATCAAGCCATGCGAAGCCCAAAACTCCGCAACCTTCCTCTCTCTTGATGTAGCAGAAGGAGAAAGCAAAACAACAACAGAAACGCTCGCCGGCATCCCTGCTCTCACAGCCGGCAATAGCTATACCTATCAGCTCACCGTGGGTAAGGACAAGGTATCTGTTTCCGGTATCTACGTGGCAGATTGGACTACGGGGGATATTACTGGAGGTAAAACAGAAGAATGCCCTACCCCATACATCACCTTTAAGGCAAATGGGGAGCAAAAGTTTATGATGACAATCACAGATGATTACACCATCTCTGGGCTTCAGTATTCTGTGAATAATGGCAAATGGGAAAATGTTGTGGCAAATGAAGAAGTCACCTTCGGTGGAGCAAATGGCGACCTTCGCTTGCGTGGCACGAACATTAATGGAACTGCGTCTGAATGGTCTACATATTCAACCATCACATTTACTGATAATAATGTGAATGTAGCTTGCACAGGCGACATCCGCACGCTGCTGGACTGGAGAAACTATAATATAGTAGAGACCAACAATGCCAGATTCTGTTATTTGTTCAAAGATTGCGCTGTATTAACCTCTGCCCCAGAATTGCCTGCTACAACGTTAGCAGACTTCTGCTATTATAGTATGTTCGCAGGTTGTACAAGTCTCACGGCTGCCCCAGATTTGCCTGCTGAAACATTAGAAAATAGCTGCTATCGAGAAATGTTCTGGAGTTGTACAAATCTCGCTTCTGCACCTGAATTGCCTGCTACAACATTAGCAAATTACTGCTATGATAGCATGTTCAGACTTTGTACAAAGCTCACCTCTGCACCTAAATTGCCTGCTACAACATTAGCAGATGACTGCTATTCTGGTATGTTCGGAGGTTGTACAAGTCTCACCTCTGCACCAGAATTGCCTGCTAAAAAATTAGCTGGTTACTGCTATTATGAAATGTTCTATGGTTGTACAAGTCTCACCTCTGCACCAGAATTGCCTGCTAAAAAATTAGCTGGTTACTGCTATTATGAAATGTTCTATGGTTGTACAAGTCTCACCTCTGCACCAGAATTAACTGCTACAGAATTAGCGACAGCCTGCTACTGTAATATGTTCAATGGTTGTGAGAATTTGTCATCTGTCACAATGTTGGCACCAAGCGACAAAATTAAAAATACATCTTCTTCCTTTAATTATTGGTTGGACGGTGCTGGAACAAAGGATGGAATTACACGCACACTCATAGTAAAAGATGAGGCTGCCTATAATGCGTTAGAAACAAATAGTGATTATCTTCCTGCCAACTGGAAGAAAGATGCAACAAATACCACTGTGAAGTATTATACCCCAAAACAATAACATCCCCCCAGCCCGTCCGAGAACGGCCGTTTTGGGGTGTATCATAGAGGGCAGAACCGCTATCACGACTCCACCTAAGCCCCTCTAAGGGCATATCTTTTTTCATCTTAAAATTTTAGTTTATGTTAAACAATTCGTCATAAGGGCTTAAAATGGCCGATATGAACACTAATAGAGCGTGTTTTTCGATGGTATTGATCCCTACAGGTCATTATCCAAGAGAAGCAATCAAAGCAGGTACACCTTTGAGAGATATGGCACGACGAAGGTTATAAGATAGGCAAAAGAGACCCATCTCAGCAGTTACTTTCAGTTTGCCTTTCAGTAAAAAGTAGTATTGCCCAAGTGCTCGCTTCATGGTTCCAAAAGGATGCTCGGAGAGGCATTTGCGATTGTCCATCTTGTTCTGATCTAGATGTAAAACGTAACGGACACCCTTCTTCACGATCTTCATTCTTGGAGGTTTTGGCTTGTCCTTATTCTCTTCTTTGAGTTGCTTGCGTTTTGCTTCGGTTGCCTTTATCAAGGTGTCTTTGTTGAAGTCTGCCTCCTTGAACTTCTGGATGGTACACTTGCACTTGCATTTTTTACATGCAAGCTTGTTGCAGTAGCGGATCATACCGTTTCTTTTGATAGACTTTTGCCTCAGGATTTCTCCTTGCGGACAATAGACAAGATTGCGTTCGGCATCCCTCACGAAGTATCCTTCAAGAGCCTTGGCACGCATCTGCCCGGGAGTCATCTTCAGTACAGCAGACTCTGCTACATCAGAAGTGTACTCCTTGACCTCTACAATCTGTGCATCGGTTAAAAAATCCTTGTAGGCTTCCGGTATGACTGCAGCTTCAAGACATGCCTTCAAATCTTCTGGATTAGTACTTGACTTTTGTTCGTCAGTTATGGTAGCTTCGTTATAGTCAAACTGAACCTGCTCCGTGCAGCTGCCATCACGTTGGATGACATTTGGTACGATACCATTAGCCAATGCATCTGCATGAACCTCGGGACACTCGTACCCCTTGTCTGCAGTTGATTCAAGAACGTCAACACCATAATCGGCTTTCACCTCAGATGCTACGCTTGTAAGCTGACCATGGTCTGTTGGACTGTTGGTTACCAGGAAGCCTGCTATCATATGGCTCTCCGCATCAACTGCAGTTTGCACATTATAACCGACACAAAAGCCTTCGTTGGCTTTCATTAGTCGGGAATCAGGATCGGTTAAGGAAATCTGGCTTTCACCACTTTTCTCAAGTGTATCACGGTATCCCTCATAGCGTTCCTTGCGCTCCTTGCAAACATCAAGCTTACGTTGCAACTCATCTTTAGAGAGCCTGCGTCCTTCCTCATGATCGTATGCTTCAAGTTCTTCCATATAGATTGAAATATGTTCATCAAGACGCTTGATTCGGTCATCGAGTTTGCTTAGAGTAAGGTTGTTGTCTTTAGCATTTACAGCCTTAAACTTGCTTCCATCAATAGAGATGTACGACTTGGAAAAGAGCTTCAGTCCCATACAAAACTTGTTGAACTCTTTAAAAACTTTAGTAATAGCCTTCTTGTTGTCCTTGCGGAAATCGGAGATTGTACGAAAGTCAGGAGTCAGCTTGTTGAGCAGCCACATTACCTCTACGTTACACTTGCACTCACGAGCAAGTTTGCGAGAGGAACGTACCTGATAGAAGTAACCATAAATATAGAGTTTGAGGAGATCGCGAGGATCATATCCAGGAGTACCTGTCTCTGCAGGAGTACTGCGGACGAATCCCAGTTCATCCATTTTGAGATTATCGACAAAAGCATCAAACAAGCGAACAGGGGCGTCAGCCTCTACATACTCGTCAATGCAATCAGGGAAAAGAACCCTCTGTCGTCTATCTTGTCCTTTTTTATATGCCATATCTTTCTTGTTTTTTACTACAAAGATACATAAAATAATTGAGAATCAAGAAGATACGAGGTTAATTAACTATAAAGAGCAAAAGAAAAATGCCCAATTCAGTTGTTTGCTTCCCTAATTAAGTTTTCGGACGGCCTCCCCCAAAAAGGGTCTATATGCCACTCTTCATCGTGGCGTATAGACCCGTTTTTGTAGTATCAGGGATGCTTAGAATAAACTTCTTATTACTATTCCTGTAAGAATTGCTATAGTGAAGCTAGAAAAAGTGCCAATCAAAACATATTCTGTTGTACGAATTTCCTTGGCTTTGTTTAATTCACCAAAACGGAAGACAGACTTTGCTGCCAGCAAGAAGCCGACCCCTTCAAAACTGCCAACAAGGACGAATGTCAAAATCATGATCCTTTCAATATAACCTATCCATTGTCCGGCATTAGGCAAACTCTGTGTGTTAGAAGATGCAGGCGTCCATTTGCTGAGAAACAACCCCAATAAGATAGAAGATGGTCTTAACATTAATATATATGCCACGACGGTCAACCAAACATTTGCAGAACAATGGTTCTCAATATATGAAAGAACAGTGCCATCTCCGTATAAAACGAACCATAATACTCCAATTATTATAATGTGTAAAAGCTGATCTGCAAGAAATGTTGAAAGAGAATCCTTGCAGCACCTACATTTAATCAAGTCTATTATAAAATGGCTGGCAAAGATAATCAAAGGTACAAGCCAGCATGACCAATCTGCCACCAAGATATATGCCACACATGCATGTATGGCACTATGAAGCAACAGATAACCAATCCCCTTGATACCAGGTTTGCGCTTCCCATTATTGATGCTATCAGTCTGAAATATAAAATCAGAACATAGATGGGCGCAGAGTAACTTTATAAATATGATGATTGATTCCATGTTACTGCTTATTGTATTTTAAAATTAACGATTTGAAATATTCCACATAGTCAAGGATTAGCTGACCCTTAGCTGAACTCCAGTGATAATTAAAGTTTTGTCTTGTCATGCCCAAATCCTCAGCCAGGTCTTTCTGAAGTTTAGGAAAAAGTATTGCCTGATAGACTACTTTTGCCTGTTTAGCAGTCCATGACGTAATTATGTCATCAGCAAAACGAGTGACCAAATCCATGTCTTTATTAAAATCAGGCCATGTGGTCGATATGCTCAGCCTTTTTTTCCCGATGTTGTCAAACGAACGGCCAGATAATCTGAAAGCAACTCCATCACTAGTTACAATATTGTCGCTTTCAAAAGAAATGTCACCAATACCAATGGACAATCTTGCATCCCAAAGCTGCTGTTTGCCTGGAGTCATTGCTTTAAGTTTTGCTCTTAGCGCAATGGCTACAGCCAAGGCATAGTCTGGTTTATCAACAACTATTTGGAAACTATCACCTCGATACATTTCCAGATTGCAGAGAGTTAGAGGCAGAAAATCTGCAACGCATATATTCAATGCATCCAATACTGTTTGTCTCCATTCTGCAGCAATATTAGTGGAGTTTACTAGATCTCCTGTAATCACGCCTTTTATCATAAACTTGGATAATTTGATTAATTCTGATGCAAAGATAATATTTTTCTTTTGAAAAATCAAAGATATTACCTTGATTTTGTGTAATCAAGCTATTTTATTTGATTTCCGACCCATCGGATATGCTGTCACCATCCGTGGGAGTTATTCTTTGTCCCACAGATTTCACAGATTCACACAGATTCTTGGCTTGGATTTAAAGTCACGCAGATGCCGCAGATTCCGCAGATGATTGGTGATGTAATCCCCAAAACACCACAAAAATAGCGCCTTAATCGAAAAATATGGCACAAAGATGCTTCTTAATCGAAAAATATGGCCATCTTTGCAGAAAAATAAACGTTTAATTGAAAAATATGGCACAAAATAATACAATCCATAATATTCTGGAAGTAGTGGTAGGTACTGCCGACATCCGCAGTAGCTCCTCATGCTGTTAATAGAAAGGAGGTTATTATGAGAACTGCTAATGAAATAGTTTCCAAACTAAAGGAGCATCAGTCTTCTTCACCATCAAAATGGCGTAAGAATGCAGAATGGCGCATGGCTAATAAGTCATGGCTTCGCTATTCTCAGCATATTGCTATGATCATGCTCGATAAGATGGATGAATTAGGAATGACACAGAAGCATTTGTCTGAACTCATGGGGTGCAGTCAGCAATATGTGTCCAAGATTCTCAAAGGACAAGAGAATCTGTCGCTCGAAACACTGGCTAAGATTGAGCGTTGTCTACAAATACCAATTTTGGAGCACTTAGCCTAATGATACAATCCGGCGAAACAATAGAAAAAAGGGTCTATATGCCACGATGAACGGGTGGCATATAGACCTTTTTTGTTATCTTATACTTCCTTCCAGCCAACCAATCCCTTTCCCTTATCATCCAGCTCTATGGCAAGGGCGATAACTTTCCGCCTATCCGCCTTGAAAGGCTCGGCATACTGCCTGGCTTTCATCTGCTCCTCGGCAGCATCCACGCCACCGTTATTGCTCAGCTTCTGAAGTAAGTGCTGGCAATATCGTTTCATAAAGTGATTTTTTTACCTCTGAATTAGGGAACCCTAGCAAATAGATTCTATCCATATATCCCTTTATCGTAAGATACCCCGACTGATAGAGGAACAGTTCTGCTCCGCCATCAGTCACATCAGAACTCTCCAGAGTATCGCTAATTATCGGACAATACTCAAAATCTTTCAATCTCTTTTTAATATCATCTTCAAACTTAGAGAGTAGTGGCGATGTCCCGGATGAAAGCCAGTAGTTCTTCAAATCTGAATCTGCCAAGGCATTGATGAGGCAGAACGGATTGAATACATCCACCATATTACGGCGACTGAAGTGATAGCCACCATAATAAGAAGACAGTTGTATTGTAGCTTCATCGGATGTCCATCCTTTACATGCTGCCAATTTGTTGATTTCTGGTTTGAAATAACGGATAGCTTCTTCTTTTGTGATGCCACATAAGGCAGCATATTCTGAATCAAAACCAATGAAACTCAAATTGTTGAGACCTGAGGTTAGGGAGAATTGCGAAAATTTGGTGCAGGCTGTTATAAAGATAAAGTTTTCGAATTTGTCCATAGATTTGAGAATGACAAATACGTCTCTGTATATTGCCGTACATTTTTCGTATAACGGAGTCTTCCAGGAACGTTGCAATGGAGAGTCGTATTCATCAATGAGAATGACAACCTGCTCTCCGGTTTGCTCATAAGCAATCCTTACTATTTCAGACAGACGAGTAGCTAAGGAAGAGTCATTACTGACTTTAATCTCATATAAAGATTCATATTCCTGAAAGGTATAGTTCAGATAATCTTTCAGACTTTCCGGCTCTGCTCCTGCCTGACTCATATCGAGTCTGATGACAGGTCGCTTCACCCATTCCGTCTCCAGCTGCATGATCTTCAAGCCCTCGAAGAGTTCCTTCTTGCCCAGAAAGTAGGCTTCGAGCGTATCGACAAGGATGGATTTACCGAAGCGGCGTGGGCGGCTCAGGTAATTATACTTTTTCCCCCTGTTGGCAAGTTGCCAGATAATATCTGTCTTGTCAACATACAGGTATCCTTCCTTTCTGATTTCCTCAAAAGACTGGATGCCTACTGGCAATATTCTATCGTTTGTCTCTACCATAATTCCTAATCTGTCTTTAAATGAACTTTTCCGCAAAGTTACGGTTTTATTTTCAAACCCGCAAGAGATTTCGGGGAAAAGTTACAGAAAAAGACATGGTACTTCTGATACTTACCACTAACAGACAATCACACTTTCTTTACATACCATAAAATACACCCTGTGATGAGACTCCTTGAATATATGCGCTAAAATACGTATTTATATGTATCTTTATGTTAATTGTGGTGTCGCATTGGTACCAATGCGACACCTTGAACATAGGAAGTAGACACCTTTTTCGAAAATCACGACACCGTTTTTCGGGAAAAAATGCTATATTTGTACCTATGAAATAAAAAGTCTAAAATTTAAATAATTAAAGAATATGAGAACAAAACTTTACATGATTGCTCTTGTAGCAATGACCATGATTCTGGCGCTGTCGGCATGCTCCGAATCAGAAGACCTCCTCTCTGCATTCCATAGCGACCCTAACGCTGTGCGCATCACTGCGCAAGTAGGTAAAGCATCTGCCGATGGCTTCACCCGCAGCTTTCCGCTGGGGGATGCCGAAGCGCAGAAGAAGTTTAAAGATGGTGATATGATCAGCGTCCAGGCTGATGGCCAGGATGCCGTAACCTATCAGTTAAACAACAATGAATGGCAGCCGCAAGGCGACAAGTTCCTGAAATGGGAAAGCGAGACGATGAATTTCACCGCCTACTACCCTTCTTCGTTCAATGGTACCATTACCCAGCCTACGGAATACACCAGCGTAGAATCGCTTGCTGCCGCAGACTTCATGTCGTTTAGCGGTCCGCAAACCAATACCAACAATAGCAATAACCTCACACTCACCATGGAGCGAAAAATGGCGAGAGTGGTAGTAATGATTGATGGCTTCAAGGACCAGTATGCCGGAGCCAATATTGATAACGTCAATAGCCTCAGCATCTGTGGTGTGAAAGCGTATAAGCACAGCGATAACAAGTTCTATGCGCTCATCAAGCCATGCGCTGCCCAAAACTCCGCAACCTTCCTCTCTCTTGATGTATCAGAAGGAGCAAGCAAAACAACAACTGAAACGCTCGCCGGCATCCCTGCACTCGAAGCCGGCAAGAGCTACACCTATCAGCTCACCGTGGGTAAGGACAAGGTATCCGTTTCCGGTATTACCGTGAAAGATTGGACTACAGGTGAAATTACTGGTGGTAAAGCGGAATATAATCCAGACTTCACCTTTACGGCAGATACTAAGCAGACGTTTAAAATGATAACCAAAGGAAAATACACCATCTCAGGACTTCAGTATTCTGTAAATAATGGCGAATGGAAGAATGTTGTGGAAAATGAAGAAGTTACCTTCGGTGGAACAAATGGCACCCTTCGTTTACGTGGCACGAACATTTATGGAACAGCATCTAACTGGAGTAATTATTCAACCATCACATTTACTGATAAAAATGTGAAAGTAACTTGCACAGGCGACATCCGCACGCTGCTGGACTGGGAATACTATAAAACAGTAGATACCCAAAATGCCAGATTCTGTTTTTTGTTCTATAGCTGCGCAGCATTGACCTCTGCCCCAGAATTGCCTGCTAAAACATTAGCAAATTACTGCTATTATCATATGTTCGAAGGTTGTACAAGTCTCACGTCTGCCCCAGAATTAAAGGCTACAACGTTAGAAAAATCCTGCTATTCTAGTATGTTCTATGGTTGTACAAGCCTCACTTCTGCCCCAAAATTAAAGGCTACAACGTTAGCAGCAAGCTGCTATTCTAGAATGTTCTATGGTTGTACAAGTCTCACGTCTGCCCCAGAATTAAAGGCTACAACGTTAGCAGCAAGCTGCTATTCTAGAATGTTCTATGGTTGTACAAAATTGTCAACCGTCACTATGTTGGCACCAAGCGACCAAATTTCGAAAAAATCTGATTGCTGCTATAATTGGCTTAATAATGCCGGAACCGACAAAACCGTAAGTTCCCGCACACTCAAAGTAATGGATGCGGATGCCTATACTGCGTTGGAAGGCAAAGGTTATCTTCCTGACAACTGGAAGAAAGATGCAACAAATACTACCGTGCTGTATGAAAATAACGGAAAATAGAATAGAACCCATTAGATAATATATAATTTATAAATAAAGAATAAACATGAAAACAAAGTATTACATGATTGCTCTTGCAGCAATGACCATGACTCTGGGCAGCTGCTCAGACAGCGAGAATACAATAGGCACCGAGGCGCCTAAGTCAATCACCGTTTCTACAAGCATCGGCAAGATGACCCGTATCACTACGGACGCCAAGGGAACACAGACTTTCTCTGAAGGAGATGAAATCAGCGTGTATGCCTGGACAGGAAGTGCAGAAAATGTTCCTGCTGCCGCTGGAAGAGTGGTGAACAACGCCATCAACAAGCTCACTGACAAGGTTTGGGTGGCCACTCCACAGATGCTGTGGAAGAACAATGTGGATAAGCATTACTTCATCGGCATCTACCCTACCAAGAACGTTGACAACCTTACTGCCGACACCTATACCTTCAATGCAGAAAACCAGGCGGCAAGCGACCTGCTGGTGGCAGTAAACACCAATGGTCTCTCCTATACCAAGGATGCCAAGGATCCCGTGCAGCTCGAATTCACCCACGTGATGGCAAAGATGGTGGTGAACCTTTCCTACAAGAACCAGTGGGGCGGCACTCCTACCGTAAAGAACGTGGTGGTTTCGGATGCCATAAATGAGGCTACCATCAACTACCTCACCAAGGCAGTGACCACAACGACTACAGCCAAGGCTGATTTCGAGGTTCCTGCTACGGCAGCCAACACCCAGTATGTTTCCGTGCTCATTCCTCAGAATGGCATTCAGAAGATTGCCATCACCATCGGTGATAAGACTTTCATCTACGACAACAAAACTCCGTTCACGTTTGAGAGCGGCAAGATTACCACCATCAACCTGGAGGTAGGTCGTGACCAGGTGATTCTCGACGAAGTGAAGATTTCTGATTGGGAGAATGGCAACACCTTCCATGGCGAGGCATTCGATTAAAATCGGAGAAATATCAATAAGATAAGATTATAACATAACCTTAATTCCGCAACACTATTATAAATATAACTTTTTAAGTACCTGAGCAACAAAAAGTTGCTCAGGATTTTGTCATGTCAGATTTTTCACCTATCTTAGTGTTGCAAATCAAAATATGTATCAAACCCGACAGACATGGCAAAGAAAGCAATAAAATCTGAGAAACCACTCCTTTTGGAGGAATATTTGCAATGATGGAGCAATTTGACTCCACATTGTCATATGTAATTGACACAACCCTCGGTCTAAGATGCAGGCTGTATGGTTATCAATACAGCGAAATCATCCGTTCTCTCATGAGCATCTACTTCTGTGGCGGCTCATGTATTGAGGATGTCACAACTCATTTGATGCCCCATCTCTCGCTTCATCCGACACTTCGTACCTGCAGCTCTGACACTATCCTCAGAGCGATAAAGGAACTGACGCAGGAGAACATTTCATACACGTCAGATACGGGTAAGAACTACGATTTCAATACGGCTGACACCCTCAATACCTTACTGCTCAATTGTATGTGTGCAGCTGGTCAGCTGAAAGAGGGTGAGATGTATGATGTTGATTTCGACCACCAGTTCATAGAAACAGAGAAATATGATGCAAAGCATACATACAAGAAGTTCCTTGGTTATCGACCAGGTGTGGCGGTTATTGGAGATTTGATTGTCGGCATTGAGAACAGCGACGGCAACACAAACGTCCGTTTCCATCAGAAGGACACGCTGAAGAGATTCTTCGAAAGGTTTGAACAGAACAATCTTGTTATCAATCGTTTCAGAGCTGATTGCGGCTCGTGCTCTGAAGAGATCGTGGAAGAGGTTGCCACCCACTGCAAGACCTTCTATATCCGTGCCAACCGCTGTAGTTCGCTCTACAATGACCTCTTCGCTCTCAGAGGCTGGAAGAGGGGAGAAATCAACGGCATTGAGTTTGAGCTGAATTCCATTCTTGTAGAGAAGTGGAAAGGCAAGACATACCGGCTTGTGATTCAAAGGCGGAAACGGATGGACGGTGAGCTTGACCTCTGGGAAGGAGAATACACATACCGCTGCATCCTGACCAACGACTACGAGCCTTCCGTAAGAGAGATTGTCGAGTTCTATAACCTCCGCGGAGGAAAGGAGCGCATCTTCGATGACATGAACAATGGTTTCGGATGGTCCAGATTGCCCAAATCCTTCATGGCAGAGAACACAGTGTTCCTTCTTCTTACAGCACTTATCCGTAACTTCTACAAGGTCATTATCCAAAGACTTGACGTAAAGAGGTTCGGACCCAATAAAACAAGTCGCATAAAAGCGTTTGTCTTCAGATTTGTCTCTGTACCAGCCAAATGGATCAGAACATCAAGGTGGTATGTGCTGAATATCTATACCTGTAATAATGCTTACGCAGATGTATTCCAGACTGATTTTGGATGACGACTACAACTTATGGGTATGATACTGCGTATTGTCTCAAGTCGCATTGTGGGGTAAGGGGGTATTGTAGGCAGAAGTGGGTATTTCAGCCTCAATTTATCTAATAATTCAGTAATGAGAGAACGTGTACACGTAAATAGGACGATGAAGGACTTAGTTGCGGATTTGAGGCTTATGAAAAGCGTATTGCTTTCTCAATACATGCCGTTCCTCTTCGCTCAGCGACAGGAAATAGGCTTTCCATCCCGGACAGAAATTGATGTGCCATCGCCAAAAACGACCCAACAATGACTTGGGTGAACGGTCGTATCGCCGCCTCAGTGGGCACTGCTGACAGTTATGTTTCTTTTCCAATACTTTATCTATTTATCTTTCGTAAAACTCTCGTGGCAAAAATAAGGATTATTTTCAGTGATCAAGCACACAGTTCATTAAAAAAGAGAGGATTTGCTAAGATTCAGAATAACGACGAGCCATCGACCCCAACGGGAGTCGAACTTCAAGTAACCGCACATGATACAATGTGCGGGTCGAAGTGCCTTCCCAATCCACGACCCCAACGGAGGTCGAACCTTTCTACAGATTATATGGTTCGACCCCGTTGGGGTCGGATGTATAGGAGTCATCTGGCCATCCGCAAGTCTTTGACATTGCGGTTAACGGGGGTGAGACCCTTTTCAGGGTCTGTTTGTTTGCACACCTTCATTCTACATAAACGGCTAAATTCAAATATTAAAAGCGTTTACATATTGCAACGTATTTATCTGTTATGCTCCTATTAAATTGTTCTATATCCTTATACTTTTCAACTAAATCCTTTATCACAGGCGCATTTAAATCGACGTTTAGGGTATATTGAACAAAAGCACGTAGCATCTCATAATTATAATTTACTCAAGTTTCGGATTTAGGTTGAGAGGATAGATTTGGGCATAAAAAAGGCTTTGAGGATTTCCGTATGTCACGGAAATTTAGTAATTTAGAGGTGCCCAAACAACTAATTACAATCACTCAAAGCCATGAGCAAAATTACAAAAATTCCATCGGAGATCCGCAACTTTTTCACGGGAAAACGAATCAATCCCGCATTTTCCAAGTTTATGACCCTCCTTGAGGGGATGAGGATTTCAGACAAAGATCTCGGAGGGAAAAAACGTGAGAACTGTCAGCTTACCAACCTTCAACTTTTCCAGATCATATTGATTCTGCCGTTTATGGCCGTCCCGGGTTTTTCTCATTATGCCGGATCGTCAATCTCGAAACTGTTCGGGGGTAAGAAGGACCTACTCTATTCGTTTATGGCCAAGGACAATATAGACTAGCAACATCATCTGGCACATCGCCTGTCATCTCATCAAGGCCGTGACCATAAGGAAAGACTATCAAAAGAGCCATCTTCCGGCAGTGCTTATTGTGGATGATTCCGACCTGCCGAAGACCGGATTGAGGATGGAGTGTATTGGCAAGATATTCTCGCACGTGTTTCAGCGGTGCATTCTCGGCTACAAGCTGCTGGCCCTGTGCTGGAGCGACGGCCGCTCTCAATTTGTCGTGGACTTCTCGATTCACGGCGAGAGAGGGAAGGTCGATGGCAAGGAACAAGGTCTTACGGCCCGGCAGCGCGAGAGGCGCTACAACCGCAAGCGTGACAGAGACTGCCAGACCGAAAAACGCAAGGAAGAGTATTTCGTATCCAAGCTTGAGCGCCTGAAGAGCATGGTGAAGAGACCATTGGAGGATTGTTCGCCGATATATATGAAGGCGTACACGAGCTCACCGTCGTGGAAAAGATCTGGTCAATCATTATTGATGTAATAGCAATCGTGGCTGAGATTTTTACCATTGACGAGAACGAATTGATGGAGCAAATTATACGGGATAACCGCAGGTTCAAGGCCATGCAACTGATCGCTCAGACTGCATAAAACCTAAATCCGAAACTTGAGTAAAATACATAACTGTAATAATCTACTACTAATCTAAAATAAAGCGATTATAAGCTATCCTTTTTCCTGTGTTTGTTTTAAAGTTTTCATCTATACACTTTTTTATCTTTTCCTGTTCTTTTTCTTTATCCATAACCGTTAAATTTTCAAGCAAATCAGCTTCCCATTGTATTTGAAAATCAAGTCCATCAATTTTAGATGGAGTATGATGGTTGCCTATTATAAAGCATATTCTATCAATATTTTTGTTATAGCCTACCTTTTTTAATATTTCTTTCGCTACTTCTGGTCCTTCCTTTTCTTGATAGACACCATCAATAGAACCGTATTTTTTTGTGCTTCAACCGCACCAATATCATGTAGTATAGCAATAATACTGATGAATTCTTTTTCTTCCTCTCCGATATTTTCTCCTTTCATTATATCTTCTGCATTTTTCAAAACTTTGAAAGTATGCTCTATGCCAAAAGGAATTTCTTTGAATACTTCTTTCATCTCTATAATAATTTTTTCTTTAAACATAAATTACCTCCATTTATATCTTATAGGTGTTTTAGTTCTATCTATACACTTTTTTGTTCGCCGATACAATCAGCATCATGGGACGGCGCATTTCATCCTGCATCCCCGGAATATCCATCATGTTTTCCGGCGGCTGCGGCTCCACAATATGATTTATTATAAAACCATTTGAAAGCAGTGTATTTAGATATGTGGTCAGTGTTCTATGATATTTTGTAACCTTTTCTCCCAAAAACACAGCTGTCCGTTTGCCCTCATAATAATAATTATCCACCGGAAAATGCAGTATTTCTCCTTTTTCGTTATAATGCCAGTCTTGTGTTCCATAGGCAGTAAAAACAGGATGTTCAACCGTAAAAACTAGATTACCACCAGACTTCAGTATTCTATATATCTTTTTTACTAAAATCTCATAATCTGCTACATAGTGAAACGCAAGTGAACTTAATATTACATCAAAACTCTCCTCTGGGAATTCCACATCTTCTATAGCACAGCATTTATATTCAACCTGTGGAAAATGTGTTTTTTCTTTGGCTACCTCGAGCATTTTATGAGAAATATCAACACCTACAACAGAAGACGCTCCGTGTTCCATCGCATAAATACAGTGCCATCCATAGCCGCATCCTAAATCAAGCACACGCTTATCTTTAAAATCCGGCAGCAGCTTTCTCAATGTTTCCCATTCTCCTGCACCGGCTAGTCCCTGCTGTGAGCGACTCATTTGACTGTATTTTTGAAAAAATATATTATCATCATATTTGTTTTCTTTCATCTGAATTCCCCCTCGTTTAAAAAGTTATTTCTCTCCGTTCTTCTTCTCTTAGGTTATGGCAATGGTCTTATGTCAATATTTTTGTCTATCCAACCCCAAATCAACACTTCTGTCTATCCAACTATAAAAATTCATCTCTTTGCAGCCTCTAAAACGCGGAAAATCCGAGGACCTGGATTTACGTCCAAATCCTCGGATAAGCCTTATATTTCAAGCATTTTCACACTATCAATTATGTACTTTAGTCAACAGAACCACGCTCTCAACATGGCTCGAGAGGACAGAATGAATGTCATTTGAGCGTATCCGTTCTCGGAAACATATCCACTACGTTTTTGGCACTATCGGTAGGCGGGAACATATCCAATCTCTCTCTGGAATGTATACCATACTTTTAAAAGGCAGAATAGCATTTTAACTTATGCTACCCTACCTATAACTAAACATTTACAGTTGCATGTGGCCTATTGTTTTTAGCCGTTAAATATTTTATAACTATTAAATAGCGATACAAATTGTTCGAAACTAATATTGTTTATATCATATATTCTCGCATATTTTAAAGCTTTATTAAATTGATTTTTGTAAACAGTTTTTCATACTCTTTGTTAACCCATTTCATTACAAAAGTTTCATATTTTTTTCTCTCTTTAAATGCCATTTTTGCTGGCTTTCTTTTTAATACAATTAATGCGCTATCCACTTTAGGTTTTGGATGGAAATAATACCTGGGAATTTTTGCTAATATAGAAATATCTACCTCTGCCATTAACAGCAATGCTAGTGATCTGTTTGTATCTAATAACATTTTAGCAAAACCATATTCCACTATTAAATAACTTATTGTGGCTGAACTTTCAAAAACAATTTTTCGAATTATATTTGTGCTTATGTTGTAAGGTATGTTGCCAAATATTTTATATGGATTGTGGCTAGGAAATGTAAATTTTAGTATATCATCATTTACTATTTGATAGTTAGGATAATTTAAGAGCTTATTACGAGTTACCTCACATAATTTAGAATCAATTTCTATCGCCGTAACAAAATTACATCTCTTTACCAATTCAGCAGTAAAATGACCTTTCCCTGCACCTATTTCAAAGATGTTATCTTTTTCATCTAAACTTATGCAATTCATTATTTTTTCTATGTGATATTTTGAAGTAATAAAATTTTGACTATCTTTTATATTTACTTTGTTCATTATCCTTAATTCCGCAACACTATAGTTTAACATTATTTATAAGTGCCTGAGCAACAAAAAGTTGCCCAGGATTTTGCCATGTCAGAATTTTCACTTACCTTAGTGTTGCGAAAAGAAGACAAGCAAAACTCTAATATGACATGGCAAAGATACAAATAAAATCTGAGAAACTCACTCCTTTTGGAGGAATTTTTTCTATTATGGAGCAATTTGATGCTCTTTTAGCTCAAACCATAGATTCCACCTTGGGATTGAGATGCACTATGTTTGGTTATCAATATAGCGAAATTCTACGCTCTCTGATGTGCGTATATCTTTGTGGCGGCTCATGTATTGAGGATGTTACAACTCACTTGATGAAACATTTGTCTCTTCATCCAACTCTTCGCACTTGCAGCGCAGACACCATATTGCGTGCTATCGAAGAACTGACTTGTAAGAACATCACCTATAAATCTGCTTCTGGCAACTCCTATGATTTCAATACTGCAGACAAGATGAACTGCTTATTGATCAAAGCCCTGCTTGCTACTGGTCAATTGAAATCCGGTCAAGAGTATGATTTTGACTTTGACCATCAGTTCATTGAAACAGAGAAGCATGATGCAAAACCAACCTACAAGAAGTTCCTGGGCTATAGTCCAGGTGTGGCAGTCATTAACGACATGATTGTCGGTATTGAAAATAGAGACGGCAACACAAACGTGCGCTTCAACCAAAGAGAGACTTTGGAAAGAATCTTCAAGCGACTGGAGGCATCAGAAGTATATATATCCCGTGCCCGCATGGATTGCGGCTCATGCTCGGAGGAAATCGTAGATATGGTAGAGGCTCATTGCAGGCATTTTTATATTCGTGCCAACAGATGCTCTTCCTTCTACGATTCCATGTTTGCCTTGACTGGATGGAAAACTGTTGAAATCAACGGTATTGAATTTGAGCTGAATTCCATCCTTGTTGAGAAATGGAAAGGAAAACCGTATCGTCTTGTCATACAGAGACAAAGGCGAATAGATGGAGACCTTGACATTTGGGAAGGCGAATATACCTACAGATGTATACTGACTAACGATTACAAGTCGAGTGCAAGAGACATCGTGGAATTCTACAATCTTCGTGGTGGCAAGGAACGCATCTTCGATGACATGAACAATGGCTTTGGCTGGAATCGATTGCCAAAATCGTTCATGGCACAGAATACTGTATTCCTGCTTATGACAGCTCTCATCAGAAACTTCTACAAAGCTATTATGCAGAGATTGAAAACCCATGAATTTGGATTGCGTGCCACCAGCAGAATCAAGACCTTTGTTTTCAAGTTCATCTCTGTTCCTGCGAAATGGATTAAGACATCACGTAGGCATGTATTGAATATTTACTCAGACAACAATGCTTATGCCAACCTGTTCAAGACAGACTTTGGTTAAAGACCATGCTTTTCTGGTTAAACCAGCGTATTACCTCAAGTCGCTTTATGGGGTAAGGGGATTTTGTGTCTGCGACATTTCTGTTGTGCAAGAAATATGTACAATAAAATGAATTTTGTCGCTTTGCAAGCAAAATCCCACTAAACCCTATAGGTTGCGGATTTGAGGCATAACATTAAAAATAGAACGATTATGAAAGCTATCAAGTTTTTCGCAATATCAGCCATGGCTGCAGCCATGATTACCAGTTGCTCTAGCGAGGACGAACTGTCACAGAGCAATTATCCTAGTGATAACATCATCCGCGTTACTGCAGGAGTGAACAATGCCAAGACTCGTGCTGAGGGAGCAGGCACTCCACTGGAGAAGCCTTTATCTCTGACCGTGGTGAATAAGAACGAGAACGCCACTTTGGCTAAAAAATATACCTATGTTAATAAGGTGTTCACAAAGGATGATAATGGAGCTTGGAACTGCTCAGAGACACTGCTTTGGCAGAAAGACACGCAACCCGTAGATATCGTGGCTTTTGCTCCGGCTCCAAATGGCAAATTCAATGGTGTTTATGCTGAGGGAAGTACCCAGCCTATCCAGTCTATAACTTATAGCGTGGCTGACGACCAGTCTACATCGTCTGACAATAACGACTTGTTGTACTATTATGCAAAAGACTTCAAGCCTGGCACAAGTCTCGTGGATAAGAAGCTGAGTATCCAGTTCAACCATGCTTTCTGTATGATTGATATCGTTGTGACTTTGGGAACCGAGTTCAACAAGCCTGAGGTTCTTAAAGAATCCCCTATCGTAAAGGTGACCTTAGGAGGAACCAAAATTGAGGCAAGTGTAAATGTTACAAACGCTGCTAGTGTCGTAACAGCCAGCGAAGAAGCTGCTGCTACCGACATTACCACCACCAAAGGTTCCTTCACACCGGCTGAAAATGCAGATAAGAAAGCAGATCCAGAAAAGAACGCCATCTCACGTTTCTCTTGCATTGCCATCCCACAGACCGTTGGAGCCAACACCTTCAAGGTGTCTTTGATGACAGCCGGCAAGCTCTATGAATGGACTTCTGCAGAACCAGTCGAGCTGAAGAGCGGCTACAGATATACCCTCAATCTTAGCATGGGTAATGATGTGGTATTGTTGAAGGGTGGCAGCATCTCCGCTACTCCATGGACAGAAATCACTAGTGACAAGCCTCTTGAGACAGATTAAAGAATATGAACTTAAAATAGAACAACTATGAAATATCAGAAGATATTGGGTCTTGTAGCAACAGCCGGCTTATTGCTGGCTGGTTGCGCTACAGATTCCGACAACAGTAATACATGGCTCAGCGACCCGAATGCCGTTCATGTATCGGCTTCGGTGGGCAGCATCTTCACCCGAAGCAATCCGGCTGCAGCAGATGAAGCCGGACAGAAGAGTTTTAATACTGGTGATGTGATGGGCGTCAGCAATAACGGCACATCGATCACCTATACCTACAATAAGGGCACCAACGACTGGCAGCCAGGTAGTGAAAATTATCTGGTATGGGATAATAGCAACCTCACTTTCCAGTGCTGGTATCCTGCTGATGGCAAGAATTCCTTCAGCAAAGGCTATATCCAGGAAGACCAGAGCAGTGCAGAGGCGATTGCGAAATCAGATTATATGACGGCAGCGGTAACCGACCTTACTGAAATTCCTGGTAACCGCCAGCTTGATGTGACATTGGTGCGCAAGACTGCCCGTCTGATTCTCAACATCCAGAGTTTCAACGACCAGTTCACCGACGACACCAAGGTCAACCATATCCGTATCGCAAGCAAGGCATCTACTGAAGCCAGCGAAACATCTACCGTCAATATCAAGCCTTTGCAGAAGGGTGAGGGTGGAATCGGCACAACCTATACTGCCCTGGTTATTCCTGGAAAAGTAGAGGGAAAGCTCTATTTCACTGACAATGAATCCACCGAGACTCCGCTTGTTGTAAAGACAGGAGCCTTGGAAGCCGGCAAGAGCTATACCTACAATCTTATAGTGGGTAAGAATAAGGTGACTATAGGTAATGTTACTGTGGCTGATTGGGGAACTGATAAGATTGATGGCGGTAAAGCAGAATGTTACCCATACGTCACCTTTACGGCAAAGGATCCTCAAACATTTAAGATGACAACCTATAATGACTATATCATCTCTGAACTTGACTATTCTGTTGGTGGAAACGAATGGGCAGCTGTCAAGAAAGACACAGAAATTTCATTTGGTGGCGCAAATGGCGACCTTCGTTTGCGTGGAAAAAATACCGCAGGAACGGCAACAGGCACCGTTCAATATGCTACATATGCTACCATCACATTTACGAAAAGTAATGTGCCAGTGGCTTGCACAGGTGATATCCGCACATTGCTTGACTGGAATAACTATGCTACAGTCAATACAGAGAATGCGAGGTTCATTAAATTGTTCGAAAATTGCAGTGTATTAACTTCTGCCCCGGAATTGCCTGCTACAACATTAGCAAGAAACTGCTATGCCTGTATGTTCTCAGGCTGTACAAATCTCAAAACTGCCCCAGAATTAAAGGCTACAGCGTTAGCAGACTGCTGCTATGCCAGTATGTTCTCGGGGTGTACAAATCTCAAAACTGCCCCAAAATTGCCTGCAAAAATCTCACGAGTGGAATGCTATGCCAATATGTTCTCGGGGTGTACAAATCTCAAATCTGCTGAATTGTCTATAGAATTTCTTTATCGAAGCTGCTGTGACGCTATGTTCAATAATTGTACAAACCTGTCATCTGTTACAATGTTAGCACCAAGCAAAGAAATTACATTAAGCGGATCATCTTGTTTGTATTACTGGCTCAATAATGCCGGAACAGACCAAAGCGTACAAAACCGCACACTCAAAGTACAAGATAAGGCGGCTTACGAAGCACTGAAAGCAAATGCCAATTGTCTCCCTGCCAAATGGCAGATTGGCAAATGCACCGTTCTTGATAAAGACGGCAATGCAATAACAGAATAATAATCAAGAGCGCAACCCCGCCAGGCGTCCCGGCGGATTTGAAATCCGCCGTAAAAAAAGGTTCGACCTATTAAAACCGGGGGATTTGTAATCCCCCCAACACAACAAAAGGGAAATGCATTCTCCTTTGCTGCGGATTGCAAATCCGCAGAGCCTAAATAGGTTAGGACATTTTTTAACGCCGGATTCCAAATCCGGCGGAACGCCTAACGGAAAGGTAAAGGACAGAAGCAAGATTTGCCCCACACACCCTGAACCAACGGTCACCGGCCGAAGGGAAAGGTAAAGGGCAGAAGCTCCTAGCCCAGGGCGTGTGGGGCAAACAAGGCGAAAGTTCAGGAAAGATCTGCGTCATCTGCGCAAAAAGCTCTGCGTGAAGAAGAATAAATCTGCGTCATCTGCGAAATCTGCGTGACAAAACAACAAAGAATAAATCTGCGTGACAAAGAACAAAACATGTTTGCATGCAAACATGCAAACATGCAAACTTACAGGCATCGTAAACCCTGTCTACGATTGTCTGATGTCTCCAAGGCACACCAAGCAAGATTTCTGGCATTGGGATTGTCGCATTATCCACCTTTTGTAATTTTGTACCAGCCTGGTACAAATTCGCTTTGTTCCATTCTGAGCCATGATAGCCATTCCCCCTACAAAGGCTGATAGAACCGGAGTGTTCCCAGCTTCCCCAACTCCCCGTTCCGGGCATACCGAGCATCCGTGGCAGGATGAGAAAGGAGGATGAACTCACGGAGCAGCAGCTCGGGATGGAAACTCGTCATCTCAAAATAGGGAACACGGGAAGTATCTACTTCATAGATGTTGCCACGCTGAAAGGCTGACAATGCCTTGTAGCCTTCATACTCCTGAAGCAGTTGGGCTTTGCCCAAGGGAGCACCTCCGAAATACTTGAATGCCCAGACATCTATCTCCCTACCCTTCGCCAGAATCTGCTCCGGACTCATCGCCAGACTTCCGCTGTGATCATCCTCTGCAAAAACATAGCGGGCATGGGCATCCTTCAGAAGAAGGGCCATCGTGCTCCTGCCGCCCGGCACATACCATACCCCACCCGTCTTGCGCTCGGTCAACACCGAAAGACCTTCGGGCAGTTTCCCTGCCACCGACTTCAGCGACTGATATTCCTTTTCTATACCGGCAAAGAGCGAATCTGCCTGACGGCTGCCAAAGAGCATGCCATAGAATTTCATCCACTCTGCCCTGCCCAATGGCGATGTCTCCATATAGTCGGCTGCTTCTATCAGGGGGATGCGAAGCTTGTCGAGCTTACCATATCCGCCACTGTTCTCGAAAGGAGATACGAGGATTGCCTCGGGCTTCAGGGCGATGATGCGCTCAAGATCGGGTGCCATACCGGAACCGCAATCCACAACAGAGGATGATGATACGCGCTTCCTGATATCGGGAATATTGATATAATCCAGATCGCATACGCCACGGATGGCATTCCCCACACCCAACTCATACATCAGCTGGCAATGCGGAGCCATGAATACGGCACTGCTTTCTACGGGTGTGCGCACGGTATCCGTGACGCATCTTACGCCCGACACCCTGCGTCTGGCAAGCTGCGCCACGGTCTCATCCCCCTCCTTGCCCTTCGGGACGAGGATATAGCGATGCAGCAGGGTGCCAGCCTTCCAGGGGTTGGCTATCATCACTTCATCATAAGTCCCTTCATCATAAGTCCCCTCACCATGCCTTACGATGGTCAGCAACCGGGCATACTTCATCTTCAACGTATCACCTACTTCCCCATCACCAGATGCCGTCTTTCTGCCCTGGCAGGCAAACAAAGCTAGCGCCACAAGCGCCATGAATATACAGTTATATCTTTTCATCATATATTATATCTTTTCATCACGCAGCAAAAGTACGATAATTTTTCGAGACCCGCAAGAAAACATCGCAAAAACTATCCACTATCGTAAGGATAAGTCGCCCTGCTTCACTCTTACCGATTAAAAAAGTTATTACATAACAAAGAAATCCCAGGAAAACGGGCAGCACTGGAAGTGGATTTCTGATGCACACTAAAATACGTATTTATATGTATTTTTATGTTAACAGGAGTGTCGCATTGGTACCAATGCGACACCTTGAACATAGGAAGTAGACACTTTTTTTGAGGAAAGAGACACCTTATATCGGAAAAAAATGCTATATTTGCAGCATATTTAGAAGTAATGCCCATAGAAGCATTCTTCATACTGACAAGTTTAACTAAACGAACTTATATGAAAAAATCTTTAAGAACTAAAATTGGGCTACCGATTGCAACGCTTGCTGCCATCCTTCCGCTTTCTGTAACAAGGGCGGAAGTAAACGACGGTGTGCAGAAAGATGAGCAAGGATGGTATGTCGGCATAGATGGAGGTATGCCTTTCGGCTTCTCTACTTTCTCGAGTTTCGGACACGACAAGACCCGACTCGGTTGGGACGCCGGATTTTACGGCGGCTATCGTTTCAACAACATCTGGTCGGCTGAGCTATCGGCAAAATACGGAGAGATGAATCTGGCGGCGCAAGACTGCTGTGCAGAACGCAACTACTGGCTGGGAAGCGACGGCACGATATACAAGGCCAGCGTCCTGGGAATGGACTGCTGGGAGTATACCCAGCTGAAGAGCCAGGTAAAGATGGCACAGTTGGGGGCAAGAGTAAACATCAACCTGCTGGCTCTGTTTCCTCAAACTGCCAACAGCCGCTGGGAGGTGGCTGCATCGCCTCATCTATATGCCGTGACCACCAAGGCAGATATCCAGAACCTGACGGACGGAACAACCGTGAAGAAAGGTGCCACCCACTGGCATCTGGGATATGGTGCCAACCTGCAGGTGGGCTATCGGCTGAATGACCGCCTGAAACTGGGCATCTTTTCGGGATTGACCCGACTCACGGGCAAACGCCTGGACGGCATGCCGGAATATCTGCACAAGAACAACTATGTCTGGGAAAGCGGCATCAGACTGGGTATCAGTCTCACCAAACAGTAACCCATAAAACAATACAGACAATGAAAACAAGAAACAAACTGAATATCTGGCTATGGGTGCTGGCATGCATCCCATGCCTATTGGCTAGTTGCGACCACGACGTGCATGATGGCGAAGGAGACGGAGGCCTGTCGATATCTCTCGACTGGGCTGACGAGACCGACGAGGGCACGGAAGTGAAGGACGTGAAGACGTGGATCATGAATGCAGAAAATGGCACGCTGGTGGAGCAAAGCCAGCATGGCAGTGCGCAGGAAATGGCAAGCGAGCGATATGACATGCCCAAAGGTCACTATCGCATTCTCACCACCACCAACCTGGTGGCTCCGTTCACCATCAGTGAGCAGACTAGAGGCGTTGACAACATGAACAATCTGGTAATCAGTCTGTCGGGTACGGACGCAGCACCCGAACATGCCTATTATGGTGTAACAGACATCATCATAGACCATGAAAATGTGCACCATATCGTCAAAAGCGAAATGCGACGTGTGCTTGCCGAGCTCACCATCAACATAAAAGGGGCTCCTCTGCATACGGCTATCACGGGAAAGGTATTGAATGTTGCCACCGGACTGTTTGCCTTGCAGCAAAATGAAGATGGAACTTTCGGCACGCCAACAAGGACTAAGAAAGAATGCGATATTCCTTCCGGAATAACGATGTTGGATAACATGTTTGTAACAAAAACAATGTACCTGATGCCGACGTGCGATGGTGTTCAAAACACCAATCTGTTTATCGTGCTCAAAACTCCTGATGGTAACAGTACACGCTACGACCTGAAAGCTCCCGTGATGAAGCCGAGCGGCAAGTATATTGTCAACCTGGAATACAGCGAGATGAAGCCGGAAATGAACCTTACGAGTGTCAAGATAGACGACTGGACTGAGGGTTGGGTATATTATGGTGAAATCTTCGATCCGGAGAACTAGCAATAAAAAAGTCTGCCAGCATCACTGCTAGCAGACTTCTCTTTTCATTAACCGAACCTAAAATTACATCTATTTTTCAAGATATGCAATAAAATGCAAATGATAAACCTAAATATAAACTTTTCAGACATGAAAGTGCATATAAAAAGTGTTTGAGAGAAGAATGAGGAAAGTTTACTGGTAATCAGTTACTTTCCTCATTTTGGTTAAAAGTGGCGAGGACAGACGAAGACGGGAATACGACAAGATGAGACAGAGGAACGTTACCTATCCGTAACCTATACCCCAAATGGGGAATGTTGAGGTTCGGAAGAATGAGGAAGGTTACGAATTGAATTTGAACGCTCTGATTTATAGTGAGTTACTGATGAGTAACGTAAGATTTTTGGTTACGAACCAAATTTGCCGTATTCTGCCGTGAAATGCGTAGCAAGAAAAGACTCTTCATGTATTAATTTTGAACGCAAAAAAGAATGACGTTATGAAGAGTACATTTTCAATTATCTTCTACCTCAAAAGACAGGTAGTAAAGAAAGATGGTACTGTTCCAGTTATGGGACGTATCACAGTGGACGGAACACAGTCTCAGTTCAGTTGCAAGACAACTGCCAATCCAGATTTGTGGGACACCAAGGGCGGACGCATGATAGGTAAGAGTATGCAGGCTTTGGAAGTGAACCGCAAATTGGACAAGATGCGTGTGAGTATCAGTAAGCATTATCAGGAGATTATGGACAGGGACAACTTCGTCACTGCCGACAAGGTGAAGAACGCCTTTCTTGGCTTGGAGTATCGTTGCCATACACTGATGAAAGTCTATTCTCAAAGCCGTGATGAAATGGAAAAGCAATATAAGGCTGGCATGAAATCTTTGAGTACATACACGAAGTATAGAATCGGGTGTGCCTATGTGGGCGAGTTCTTGCAGATGCATTACCATGTGAAGGATATTGCTCTGAAAGAGTTATCGCTGCCTTTTATCACAGACTACGAGACTTTTCTCAGAACCGACAAGCACTTGAAGATAAACTCTGCGATGGTGTTTGTCCGCAATCTCCGTGCAATGGTATTCCGTGCCATAGATAATGAATGGCTCGTAAAAGACCCATTCAGACGATATGAGTACAAGGAAGAAGAGACCACAAGAGAGTTTCTGAGCAAAGAAGAGATTCACCTGTTGATGGAGACACCTATCACAAGAAAGAAGATGAGTATGGTGCGTGACTTGTTCCTGTTCTGTTGTTTTACAGGTCTCGCTTTCATTGACCTGTACAACTTGAAGGAAGAGAACATCAAGGAATTTTTCGATGAAGGTGAATGGATTGTTATCCATCGACAGAAGACAGGAACGGAAGCCAACATCAAGTTGCTTGATTATCCCAAGCAAATTATGGAAAAATACCGTGGATTGTGTGAAGACGGCAGGGTGTTTCCAGTACCCAACTACCAAAGTTGTATGGATTCGCTCAAAAGACTGGGCAAAAAATGTGGTATCACCAAGCCGCTGTCCTGGCACATGAGGAGTCACAGTAAATTCTTTTATTTATTGAATATCAGCGAGTTGAGTATTTTAAAGAATGTAACTGCTAACGATTTAGAAACGAGCTATATTCTTTTTCTTTCACAACTTTGCAATATACAAAGAACGCTTTGATTTCGAGTGCAAAGTTAAATCTAATTTCTGAAAAACAACATTTTATGCTGTGATTTTACAAAATATTAAGATTAGTCTTTGCAAAGGTAAAAGAGTAGTTACCAACAGTAATTTTCATGTAACGTCATTTTAAGAGTATGGCAAAAAGAACATATTCATAAACGCATATATGTATCTTGCCATAATGGGAAATCAATTGCTTAGTTCCATTTTTGCAGATTATATTTCTATTTTGTCTAAATTACGACGGAATACAGCAGATATTCAATGGATTCGGATGGATTATCACGATAAAATGTTATTTTTGTAGTGTAAAAACAATAAAAATATGAAGTTAAATCGCATAAGAGCAGTTTTAGAGGACAAAGGGATAAGCCAAACATGGCTTGCAAAGAAGTTGGAAAGGAGTTTCAGTACGGTCAATGCATACGTATGCAACCGCACTCAACCCAATCTTACCACACTTCTTGAAATCGCGCAGCTATTGTCTGTGGATATGAAAGAGCTTATCACGGACGAAAAGGAGCGTAATGATTAGAGCGATTATGGGAGGTAAAACAACTATGGTATGAGAATAAACAAATGGATTCCTATAGTCTTAGCGATAAACATTGGGGTATTATGCTTTGCTCTATATGTTGCCACGACATATCAGCAGCAAAACTATATTGTTTCATGTGAACAGCCGATTACAAATTACTCCATCCTGGAGGTAAATTGTAGAGGGCACAGAATGCACTCAACGGTTAAAATCGCATACGCTGGTAAGGACTATTATGTAGGTGTAAGCAGAGAACTTTGCAAAAATATTGGGCAAGCCGAGTTCTTCTATGATATGCAGCATGACACGGTTTTTGAGAAAGATTATCTATGTATGAGGCATATCGTGTTCTTTTTTGTGCTGTTTGCTTTCTCTTTACTGTTATGGAAATGCCCAGAGGTTCGGAAATACCAAGCGACAAGGAAAGATATTCTAAAAGTAAGGAAAGATATTTTTCTCAAAGATGCCCATCCCATCCTAAAAGAAAAAGGGTTTGTTGAGAAACCTTTCAAGACATCAAACTTTGGATGGAATGGCTTTGGTTATATTTATGATATGTGCCGTCTTAGACAGGGCAAGTTCTTGGATTTTGTGTCGGTAAGGATAACACAAGGCGACAGATACATAAAGATATTTATAAATGCCTTTGAGGTCACCCCTCAACTTGGCTCTCTTTCTTCACTTAAAGAGACGGAAGGTCTGAAATACGTCATACTTCCAAACAGTGAAAAGGAAATGAGGCTTGACTCTGATTTTATAAAGGGAATGCCTGCTCTATCTAAGGAGTTTTGGTCTGGAGGGTTGAAGGTAGGGCGTTACTTCACGGAAATTGGTTACAACAATCAAGTTGAGAAATTAAAAGAGAAAGTGATGTCAAGAGTTTGCGATATTGATGCTTACTTCGAGAAATGGCATGGATGCCATCGTCCGAACCTTGTAAAATGGGATGGGGAATTGATTGAAAGAAGATAAAGTTGTACTTCCTGCGGATTGCAAGTCCGCAGAGACTAAAAAGAACATCAAATGAGAAACATTGATTTTAGCTCAGTAAAGGAAACAATAGGGAAGATTTACTTTGGTATTTGTATTTGTGTTTTTGCTTATGCCGTTATTGGTGTACCTATACTATTAACCTGAGTTCGGGATAAGAAAGTCATTGTAAAAGTTGGTAATCCCAATAATTTTTAGTACCTTTATGGTTGTGAATCAATTAATTATAAAATTAAAGGATACTATAGTTATGGAGATTACCAAGGACAAAATTACAGAAATTTTCTGTATTATCGATGAGTTTTGTCAAGAATATGATAAAGAAATTGCACGCATGTCCATTTGTGAGCCGGACGGGCGTAAGCACCGCAATCGTAAATGGACTATGAGTCGCTCGGAAATTATGACAATACTCATCTGTTTTCATTTCAACACTTTCCGCAACTTCAAGCATTATTACCTCTTCTATGTCAAGATGCACTTGTGCGACTTGTTCCCCAAGCAGCTCTCATATAACCGCTTTGTTGAACTCGAGTCCAGAGTCGCGGTTGAGATGATGCTGTTCCTCCAACTGTTTTGCTTTGGCAGATGCACGGGTATAAGTTTCATTGACAGCACATGCATTCCCGTATGCCACAACAAGCGCATAACAAGGAACAAGGTATTCCGTGGTTATGCAGAAAGAGGTAAGAGTACCATGGGATGGTATTTCGGTTTCAAGTTGCACCTGATATGTAATGAGAGAGGTGAACTGCTTAACTTTATGCTTACGAAAGCGAATGTTGACGACAGAAATATAGATGTGTTTAACAGATTGAGTGATAACGTGTTCGGAAAATTATTCGCAGACAAAGGATATATTTCACAGGGCTTGTTTGAGAGATTGTTTAACGACGGTATTGAAATTGTCACTGGCTTGAAATGCAATATGAAAAACAGGCTCATGCCATTGTATGACAAGATTCTGTTACGCAAAAGGTCTGTCATAGAAACCATCAATGACGAACTTAAGAATGTTGCACAACTTGTACATTCAAGACATCGTAGCGTGTTCAACTTTGTAATGAATCTCCTTTCTGTTTTGGCTGCGTATAGCTTCTTTGAAAAGAAACCGTCCATCAACATTGACTATTGCATAGAGAATGTTAACGGACAGCTCGCTGTTATAAAGTAAACTTTATTTGGATTTTACAATTCTGCATTTTGCCATCCATATTGTTTGGAGGGTAAATGTAATATGCACCTATCGGAAATCTGGCATAGCAAGAAAAATGACTGTTGCTTATCCCGAACTCAGGTTATTAGGTCTGCTGAAAAAGCATGGTGTGAAAACAGAAGCCGTCATTACACCTAATACTTCGTCTTGGCTCCATCGCTATACTACGAACTGTTATCTGTATGAGTTTCAAGTCGGAGATAAAACTTATGATGGAAATTCGCTTGTGGAGGAAGGTGATTATCGCAAGATTGGCACCAGGGTACAAGTGCTATACTTGGATTGGTATCCTTCTTTCAACAGACCTACGTATTATTGGGATGATTAATCGCTTTCTGCGGATTGCAAGTCCGCAAGGCTCAAATAAACACAATTATGGAAGAAAAGATAAAGCTAAGAGATAAACTTGCAGATATTGCCTTGCAATGGCAAGCAAGTTTTGGGGTTGCACCGTCTATTACAAGTTCCATTTCAGAATATGATGCAGCAATGTTGATAGGTATGTCTGAGAAAGAATACTCCGATTACATGAGAGATAAAACTGCTGTTGCCAAAGGGACGGATTTCGTTTATAGAAATATAAGATATCAAGTAAAAGCCAATCGTCCAAGCGGTAAAAAAGGAAGTAAAGTAACGATGGTTCCCAAAGCCTCGAACTACGAATGGGACAGGTTAATTTGGATATTATATGACAAGGACTATGTAATGCAAGAAGCATGGGAATGGTATATGAAAGACTATAAAATGGCGTTTGAAAACAAAAAAAGATTATCTCCCGAAGACTACAGAAAAGGGCACTGCCTGTATCATAGATAACAGAAAATCGTGGATTCAAAAAACCACAAAAACGAATAGCTTTATGATAGAAAAAATAATGTCTAAACTTGGAATGGTCGTTTTATGGTGCATTGTCATCATATATGGCATAGGTGTCATCACTCATATCTGCTCAGATATTATCGGTGTTGTCGTGCTTGTCATTTTGGCTGTTATATCGATTATTTTTGTACTCTATGCCAAAAGATACAAAATATGGTTCAAGAGGCAAGTCAAGATGCTTAGTACGATTTGCGAGAAGTCGCCCAATGATTCTCACATCATGCACGAAGAACAGTTAACCGAATCTTTTGATTCTGCCAACTTCTTCGTACAATACAAGCCAGAGACTAAGGAGTTCTTTTTCCGCAGCTATTATTACTTCATTTTTCCTGATTACGTTAAGACTTGGAGCAAGGCGGTTAAGGAGATCCAAGCACTTGTTTCTAAGGAAGCGCCTAAAACAAAAGTCGAAGTAAATTCTGTAGGTCAGATTGGCAAGGACTTCACGCTGATAATGTCTCCAAAAGATGCCAAGAAAAGTTTTTTGTTGTCTTTGGCTCATTTGTGCATCCGTCTGAGAAGCCAACTTCCATGCAATAACAAGATATTGATATACAAGTTCTATTTCAAGATAAAGGTGTTCGACACGATTTGCTATGGCGAGTTTGATGGCGTGAGAGTATCAAAGGCTATCACAATTTCTGCAGATGGCAACTATTGCGTAGCTAATGTCGAAATAGATGGTTGCTTTCCAGAAGATTTCATCAAACTCAATCCCCCAATGTCCATCATCCTGCAATATGACTTGTATTCGATAGAAACCAATATGTTGGTTAGCAAAGAGGAATTCGATGCGCATTGGGAGAAATGCAAAGATTTATGTGAATCATAATCAATAGAGTATGGATTACAAATTCGACAGCACTATGAATTTTACAACTATAATGTTAGGACATAAGAAAAAACAAGTTAGGCTTCAGTCAGAAGAAATCTATGACCCTTTTCACGTTTTTCCTAATTTACAAAATGTAATTAAGAACAATGTTTTCTACATTGATGAGGGAAATGTGTTTTATGATTTTATTGGTGATCAAGGACCATTAAGATTTGTTTCTGATAAATTTAAAAAATTATTAGAAAGTAATGGAGTCAAAGGATTATCCTTTATACCAATAAGGATTAGAGGATCAAAGTTACAGTATTTTGCATTCGTAGAAGCACAGGTGGATTCTATATGCGAGTACGATTCTGACGGAGACCGTATTTATGGAACTTTTCAAATAGATTTTACATCATGGAATGGTGAAGAAATCTTCTACCTAAAAGATAGTGGTGCAACAGTTTGTTCATTAACAATACTCTGTTAATTCTTATGTAATCGATTGAAAATGAGAGAGTTAATTAACGTAATATAACTAATAAAATTTGGTTAAGTGGCTGATTATCAGTAACTTTATAGTTCTCTAAGCTCAAAGTTATATGACATCAGAACCACTCAACCAATATACGGAAATATGCAGAGATGCTATCAAAAGTTCATCTGCAAAGTTAAGCAAAACTTTCGAGAGTCTACTCTTGGAAATACTTTTATTGTACATGACGATACAAAGAAAGATAAATTTCACTCAAATGGAGCGTTACGGCACCCATTGTGAGCAGACCTACAGAACGAACTTCAACCGTGGTCGTGCTAAATGCATAGACTGGGTGAAGTTCAACCTTGCCCTATGCCGACGTTACTTGAATATGGATGGTCTATTGGCTATAGCCATCGATCCGAGCTACATCAGCAAGTCGGGTAAGAAGACTCCGCATATCGGTACTTTCTGGTCCGGTTGTGCAAGTTCCATGAAGCATGGGCTTGAAATCATGGGGCTTGCACTTGTCGATGTCCATGCCAACAGTTGCATGATGCTGCGCGCCCATCAGACTCCATCTACTGGAGAATTGAAAATGCGTAACATGACTCTCGTGCAACATTACATAGCGGTCATCAAGCGTTATAAGAAGGATTTGTTGAAGGTCACCGATATTGTTGTCGCTGACGCTTTCTTCTCTATCCGTCCGTTTGTGGACGGAATCAAAGAGTGCGGTTTCCATCTTGTCAGCCGCTTCAGGGATACTGCGAGCCTATATTATGTGTATACGGGACCTCGTTCCAATAAGCCTGGACGTCCCAAGACACTTGACGGAAAAATCAACTACAAGAAACTTGACCTCACACGTATGGCAGAGTTGCATATTGAAGGACTTGAAGGCACAGCCTACACACTCATAGCCTATTCAAAGGCATTGAAGCAGAAAGTGCGCCTTGTCATTTGGGTTATGCCGAACGGAAAACACAAGCTTTTCTTCTCAACAAAGACATCCATGTCGGGTGAGGAAGTGTTGCGCACATACCGCTCAAGATTCCAAATAGAGTTTTGTTTTCGCGATGCAAAGCAATATACTGGTCTTACGCATTGCCAAGCAAGACACAAGAACCAGTTGGACTTTTCCTATAATGCATCATTCGCATCACAGAATGTTGCGAAAGTGATGATGAAGGAAAATGAATTGCCGTATTCCATGGCTTCTTTCAAGGAGATTATGGCAAGCACATACATCGCTAAATTAATTTTCAACAAGTGTCGGAGAATACCGAACCGAAAGTTAATTAGTCATACTATCAAAGAACTCTTTGGCTGGCAACGTAAAGCTGCTTAGCCATTATCTCAAATTTTAACGAACTATTGCATTAAGAGTTAAAGAACTAATTGAAAAAAATGGTATCACAAATATAACTTTTGAAGATTTAGATAAATATTAAAGATTAACTATGATGCATTAATAAAGTAACGAATTATGTACTATCAAATAACATTTACGTTAGATAAAAGAATCAGAGGCAGATACGAAATGCCACATACTGTTAAGATAAAATCAAAGGACTTTCTGGACTATATGTCTGAGAAAAATAGGAATATTTCGATGTATTTTGAGAATAAGCACGACATATATATTAATATGCCCAATGAAATAGAGGGACAAATTATCAAAAGGAAAGACTATGTTGATTTCATGGATTTTTCGCCTGCATGCCTAAGTTTGAAAGCAGTTGTTAGCGCAAAAGTTAAAAATGTACTTGAGCAAATACACGTTCGTAAATCAGAATACATTCTGAAGCGAATAAAAATTGACGGCATCGCATCTGACTTTTATCTTTTGTTTGTGCCGATTATTAAAGATACAGAATTTGTTTATCCTAAGTGCGAGTTTATTGATATATACAATGAAAAATGTAAAGTATTTCAAAACAGAAAGGAGTTTTACAACGACAATGATATTTACTTCCCAAAGCGAATCACACTAACACCGAAATATAGAAACCAAGATTTGCTATATCCACAAGGTTCTGATGTCTTTTTCTCAAAAAGAGTTCTTGACGCTTTTGCAGATGAAAAAATTGTTGGTTATGACATTATTAAGGGCGGATGTTTCTATTGTACGGTAGAAACAACTGACGAGATATAAAAATTAAGCCCTCATGAGCACATCTGTTGTCATTTGCCACAACTCTGTGCAATTATCCGGTTTTGTCATTTCAAGAGTATGGCAAAAGAACAAATATTCATTGCAAACATATATCTTGCTGTGTTAGAAAACCATTTATTTAAGTTCCACATTTACAGATTCTATTTTCATATTGTCTAAATTACGATAGAATATCGTAGATTTTCAAGGGATTATAACCGATTATCACTACAAAATGTTATTTTTGTAGCAGGAAATGAGTATAAAACAGCATTTCATTGTAATGTACAATACAAAGTAAAATATAATGAACGTAATATGAAACTAAGAGATAAAGATACAAAGAAATATTTGCTCACAGTATTTGTGGCCACATTTGTTGCCTATATTATTCCTGCAGTGGTCTTGTACTTGGGATATTTTATGGGCATTATGCTTACGATTTGTATTTCCTTGTTTAACTTGAGTATGGCTTTGCTTGCTTGGCTTTGGGCAAAATCTGTTAGAAAGGAATTTTTGCTGAAAAGACAAATAATATTGAATAGTCTTGTGACGTTGTTTTTGATAGGCATTATTTCCTTAGTTGTAACCAATGGGGCAGCCTTATCTTTGAGCCTCATAGTGTTTGTTTGGTTGGGGATAGTCAATCTCCTGCCAATTTGTATCCAGTATGCCATTTATTCTTTTATTTCAAAAAGAACCAATTCAAAGAAAGAGAGGCCTATATGAAGTATATAGAATTGTTTTGGAATAGGCTATATTATTGCATTTTTAACTGCGATAAGAAAACGCAAACTCTCTGAAATGAACCTCGAAAAGCTCAATGTTATCACTTTGACAGAAAGTGGAGGACTCACAGGGGAAATTGTTGTTATCAAAAAGAGACATAATCATAAAAGAAAATAAACTATGGCAAGAGGAAGAGACATTTGCAACACTCTCAAAGCCATTCGCAAACAAATAGCAGATGCTAATGGGATTGCCTATTCACCAGAAGAATGTCACTTCACTGGTGAGTGCAAGGGAACTTGCCCCAAATGCGAGCAAGATGTGAGAGATTTGGAGTATGAATTGCGACGTAGGCAGATTGCAGGAAAGGCCATCAAGGTCGTTGGCATTGCAGCAGGACTTGTTGCTTTAACGGCTTGTTCTGATGGAAAACCACAGCGAAATGCTTCAGACATGGTTACAGGTGATACAATCATTGTTAAAAAAGAAGAACCGAACCCAAGAAACAGACAATTAGAAGGAGCCATTTCTCTTGGCAACAAGGAGAAACTTCTGGAAGAAGAAAACAGAAAGGACGGGGAGGCTTCATACAATCCATCCTTAGAAACAAAAGAGATAAAAAAGAATATCAAAGGCAATTCCTCAAAAAATCAAGGCAGGAATGCTGTCACCAGGTCTGCCATTGGTATAGATTCCATTGAAAGCAGCAAAATATTTGATAATGCTGATGAGGAAGCGTCATTTCCTGGTGGCATAGCGGCGTGTATGAAATATATTGCAGACAATTTTCGCTATCCAAACATACAGGGCGATTGCAGCATACAAGGAAAAATTGTCGTTAGTTTCATTGTCAATGAAGATGGAAATCTAAATGACATCAAAGTGAAGAAAAGCGTCTATTCTGACCTTGACAAAGAAGCCGTCCGGGTGGTGAAAAGTATGCCAAAGTGGATTCCTGCCAAGCAAAACGGCAAGGCGGTGAAATCAAAATACACGCTTCCTGTCTACATCCACGTGCAGTAACTATAAAAAAGGAAAAATCATGGCAACAAGAGGACGCAACATTTGCAACACGCTCAAGGCCATCCGCAAGCAGATCGCGGATGCCAACGGAATCAGTTATTCACCCGAAGAATGCCACTTTAAGGGCGAATGCAAGGGCACTTGCCCGAAATGCGAGCAAGACGTGAGGGACTTAGAACACGAACTGCACCTCCGACAGATGGCAGGGAAAGCCATCAAGGTCGCAGGAGTGGCTTTGGGCATCACCGCCCTCACCGCATCCGCCACATCGTGCGCCACGCAGAAGGGATATTACAAATCGACACCGCCTAAGTCTGAAAAGGTTATCCCTATCCAGTTCCGAAAATACACCACCAACGACATCGCCCTACTCCAAGCGAAAGATTCTCTCAGCAAGAAAGGAATGCTCTTCGTTCAAGGGCATCTCATTAGCGACGAGGACAATGAGCCGCTTATTGGAGCCTCCGTCATCGCTAAACTTTCGGGAAAGTATGCAATAACTGATGTCATTGGAAACTTCACTCTCGAAGTGGAGCAAGGCGACACGATAACCGTGCAATACATCGGCTTCATAGACCGAAGCATCAAACTATCTGAAATGAGCCGAGACAAGCTCAATATCATCACTCTAATATTCAACGAAAGTGCCTTAGGGGAAGTCGTGGCTGGAATCGTTCCCGAAGTCAGAATTAGAGGAACGGCTCCCGTCATCAAAAGAGAAGATACTTTCGAAGAGGCTTCATTCCCAGGCGGTTCGACTGCATTGACGCAATACATCAAGACCAACCTTCAATATCCAAAAGAATGTCGGGAAGGCGCGCCAATAGGCAGAGTCATCCTTGGTTTCACCGTCAACAAGGACGGAAGTTTGAGCAACATCAAGGTGGAGAAAAGTCTTGTCCCTATCCTCGACGAGGAAGCCATCCGAGTACTGAAAAGCATGCCGAAATGGACTCCTGCCAAGAAAAACGGAAAGGTGGTGAAATCACATGCCACCGTTCCTTTCACATTTAAAGTAGAATAACATGAAGACCGCCCCACTCATTTGCATCGACCGCCACCGCCTCACGATAGACGGCGAGGGCGTCACCACGCTTGTGGCATTCCACGGTTGTCCGCTTCGTTGCAAATACTGTCTCAATCCCCAATGCCTTGATGCTGACGGCGTATGGCAGGAGGTGGATACAGAACTGCTGATGGCGAACGTGGAGATGGACAACCTCTACTTCTTAGCTACAGGAGGCGGCATCTGTTTTGGTGGAGGTGAACCGCTTCTGTGGAGTTCATTCATAAAGGAGTTTTGTGAACTATGCCCAGAGGGATGGCACTTTACGATGGAGACGAGTCTAAACGTACCTCGCCATCACTTGGAGAAAGTCACCCCATACATTGACTCCTTTATCATCGACATCAAGGACATGAATCCTGCCATTTATCAAGCCTACACAGGTAAGCCCAACCGGCAAGTTATCGACAACCTTGTCTGGCTCAACACTCATGCCAAACATAAAGACAAGATCATCCTTCGTCTCCCCATAATCCCCAAGTTCAACACCAAAGATGACAGGAAACACAGTCGCCAAGTCTTAATAGAATTAGGATATGAGAATTTTGATGAATTTGAATATGTTATTAGAAACAAATAAACAGTTTTAATTATATGTCCCAATGAAATGGATTTGAATGTAAATTCCATCTCATTGGGGTATTGGATAAAAATTATTGGTAATTTTTAATAGTACGTTTTATGCTATTAGACTCTCTGCGAAGTTCATTGGCTACACTGTCTTTGTATGCAGCCATCCGTACCATTTCATTGTATTTGAGAACAGAATCTTCGTAAGCTGCAACACGATTTTTTACATCATCTATAACTTTCTCATCTCGGCAAACAGAAAAATGCTTTTCGATGTAGTGAATATTCGGGTCGTCAGATGGAAGCACCATCTTCAATGCCCTATACTTAAAGTCCGCCTCTTCCCAATCTTGGTACTCTTGCCATTGGGTGAGGTTGCCCCAAATTGAGATAACCAAAGACAGAGCCAAGCCTCCAATGAAAAGAAGAACATACTTTGAAGTAGGCTCGAAGCGATGGGTTACGACTTTCTTTTGAGGTGTGTTGTCCATTGCGTTAAGTTTGTCCTGTACAAATTTTGATGTGACATTCTGCTCTTGTTTCACCTGATTAATGGTATCAAACAAGAGTTTGCTTCGCTGTTCATCTTTGCTTGCTTCTTTCTTGGTAAGGTCGATATAGACGCATATCGCCTCTCTTAATTTTGCTAATTTGCCAATAGTTTCCTCTTCTCTTGCGGATACAGAAAGGATGGCTTTTTCAAGTTTGCTTGTATCAACACTTGCAGGGCTGAGAACTGTTTCCGCTCCTGCGTTCTTAGGTGAGGCAGAAAGTTCATCGACTTTCTGCTCCAATCTCTCAACTGTGCCGTAGATGGCTTCCAATAGTTCTTCTTTCATCTTTCTTTTGTTGTTTGAATGGTTTGTAACTTGCATCAAAGGCTAAAGCCTCTTCTGCGTTTCTTCTTTTTCTTCTTGACTGATTCATCCTCTGGGAATGTCTCAAAGGTCTGAGCATTGGCTGGAGCAAAAAGTCCAATGGAAGAAATACCGCCCCAAGGGTCCTGGCTGCTCTCCGATATGGATGGCACCTGCTCATTCTTATGACAGCCCTGCTCATATTGCTGAGCAGATTTGGCTCTTGCTGATAAAAGGTTCTCCGTTCCCTCAAATCTCGCATTCAGTTTGCCAAAGCTGTATTCTCGGCTAATCTGCGTACCCTTGAAACTATATCCATCCTTGCAGAAACGGATGCCTTGTACCTTGGTTTGCTCCTTATCCAGATAGACAAACTCCAAGTGAACACCTCGCTTTGCAAGTTCATTCTTGAACTTCTGCCAACTATCAGCGCCTTTCAAGGCATCCTTGACGGCATTGTGAATCTCGTATTTGGCACGCTCAGCATTGCGTAACTTGCGAGTATTAGTATTGCTCTTGTCCGTTCCGTAGGTCAGTCCATACTTGGATTTTAGAGCCTTGGTCACCTGCTCATTACGCCTGTAATCATTCCTGTCTGATAAGAGTTTGCTCTCATTGTTGATGCGGTTATACACGATATGACAATGTGGATTGTCCGTGTTGTGATGCCTTACGATGATGAATTGAGTATCGGTGATGCACATCATCTGCATATATTCAAGGGCAATCTTAGTCATAAACTCATCCGTCAAACGTGGCTTGTCCTCGGGTTTGAAGCTCAATGCAATGTGTCCCACAGGCTTCTTAATCCTTGGATTTAGCTGCCTCTGTAACTCGAAACTTTGCGTTATCTCGGCATTCGTGCCGAGTAACACACCATCCGAGGCGATGATTTTCGCCTCGTCCTTGCCTGTAACATAGCGGATGCAACCACCAAATGAGCTGCCCTTCTTTAGCTTGCCTATCATGTGGTATCCTCCTTTCTGCCCATACTGCTTGGCTTCGGTTTATAACTTGCTTGGCGATACTCTCCAAGGATTGCTTTCAATCTTCTCAACAAGTCCACCACATATACATGGGTTTCATGGAAACCTCTCTGATGCGACAGCTTGGTAAGTTGGTTGAGGTTGTTCGCCATACCGATGAGGTTCTTGGCGATGGCTACCGTCTCTGCATTGTGTCCGCTCACCACCTCGCCGTTCAAGGCGGACTCACGGATGTACTCCGCCAACTTGCGGTTGGCTTTTCTCACCCTCAGTCTCAATGCCTCGTAGCTTGGCTTCGAGAACTTCACCGTGACAGACTTCGACAATTTGCGAACCCTGCCTGCGGGCGGTCTTCCGCCCTTTCTCCTGTCCTGTTCCTGTATGCTTGTCATTCGATATACTGTTTACAGTTGGTACACTCACTTTCTGCGACCGTCGGGAGCAAAATTCCTCCGCCCTCATGGTGGAGCGAGGCGTTTTGGGGTTCCCAAAACATAACCTCGCTCCCTCTCAGAACACGTTAGTTGGAACTACTGCCTTTCAGCTATCCACGTCCAAGGTCGCAGACCTTAATTCTCACAATTTGCGCCAAGCCTCGAAGTCCTCTTCATAAAGGCTTAGGTGGTGGCGCACGATGTTCTCGATGATGCCCGATACGCTCATGCGTCTCCCTCCGAGGATGCGGACGACACGATCAAGACGGTCTCGTACATCGGAACTGACGAAGACTGGCTTGCGGTCGTCAATCCTTGGAACCTGGAGGAAGGTCTGCTGATACTCCTCCAATGTCGCCTTGCGCTGCTTGCCACTGATGCACTTCTGCGGATTCGGTGGCGATTGAGCCTCGTTCGTTGATGTTTCCTCTCTATAGGGAGTTGTTGCAGCAACTTTCTCTACAATTGCTCTCAACTCTGGGTTCTCTACATCATCATAGAGAGAATTACAACTACTTGGATTGGCTTTGTTGCCATACGTAGATGGTTTAACAAAATCCAAATACTCTTTTTCCATCAGCTCCTTTTGCTCAGGAGCCAAGACTACATCTTTTGTTCTTGCCATAGCTTATGCTGTTTTATTTGTTAGTATAGTGGTCACGGTTTGCACCATTGACCGATTGTCGGCTGCAAAGTAAGTATACTGAGTGCAGCCATGCAACTGATTGGGTGTAACGTGGCAATTTAGTTGTGGCTTGCTTATTTGCATACCGAGATAGTTGTGAGAACTTCAACGTATTTCTCAACTCATCATTGTTCATGTATTCGTTGCAGTCGTGCAAGTTTTTCTTGTTGTTTTTGGCGTTGATGTCGGCAAACCCCGGCAACATACTGCCACAGAAATTGAAAACGCTTGTTTTTAGATTGCCGTGCCTTATCTTTGCACTCACAAACGTGGAGCACTGCATATGCGTGGAGCTTTGCGACATATAACATAGTATTAACTTAGAAAAAAGAAAAGTATGGGATTCATCGTATTCGAGGAAGAGGCATTCAACTATCTTGATGCCCAGTTGGAGAACTTCGTGAAGCGCATGGACAGAATCCGTGAGCGCAGTGAGGACAAGACCATGAACAAGTGGCTCGACACGCAGGACGTGTGTCAGACGCTCAACATCTGCCCACGGACAGTGCAGACGCTTCGGGACAACGGAACTTTGGCTTATACGCAAATCAGCCACAAGACTTACTACAAGCCGGAGGACGTGATGGCTATCGTAGCAGTAGTGGAGGACAGGAAAAAGGACATGCGCTTTCGCAAGCGCACAGGTTAGGCTGTCAATATACAACAGCCACTTTATCCAATGCAGCAAGTAAACCGAGTAACGTAAGTATCAACAATAAAACGAGACAACTATGAGCAATGAAATAATGACAAGAAACAGCGAGTGGATGAACCACATCGTGAACCACCTCAACCAAATGGTTGACAATTTTGAACGTGCCGTGATGAACTACCGCCCCATGCTTGACGGTGAGCGCTTCATGACGGACAAGGAGCTTTGTGCCAGGCTGCAACTGAGCCGAAGAACCCTGCAGGACTACCGAAACAACGGTGTCATCCCGTATATCCAGCTTGGCGGAAAGATACTCTACCGCGAGTCCGACATTCAGAAGATTCTGATGGCTAACTATCGTGAGGCGTACAGAATGAAGGGCTTGTAGGAGAAATACATGTCCTTGATGAGTGGGGTGAAATGAACAAGGCGACAACGTATAACTTACCGAGTGTGGCAGTTATAGGTTGTCGCCTCGTTTTATTGGCTATACCGAGTTGGTCGTGTTTGCCGGGTATCATTTGTGTTACCTGTATAAATCTAATACCATGCTAAAACACACTGCGGTGGCTCGCCCAAGTGGCTGGAGGCGCAAAGCCTCCAAGGAACGTTGCTTTATGGCAGGTCTATGCCATTGCATTCTCTGTAAAGATACAGACCAGTTTAGTGCGGCTTGTCTGTCTGCCGATGACGGACTGCATGATGAACTCCCGAAAGGCTCGGCTCTCAATGCTGTCAATACGGAAGGCTACCGCAATGACGAGTTCAAGGCTATACACATCATAGCTGATGCGGTCGTTCTTCCTGACATGACGACGCACACCCTGCTCTTTCAGAATGCCGTCCTTGAATATAGCCTTGACAGCCTTGCGCACATAGCAGCCGAATACATTATACATGTCGGCAATCTCCTGCATGGTCATCCATACAGTATCGGTCGGCATGGATACCGTTCCGCTCTCGCTGATAGTTATAACTCCTCTGTTCATTTTCCAATAGTTTTTTCGTTCGATAATCTGTTCCTTTCTCGCTTGGCAATAAGCTTATCCATGTCATTTGAAATCTTCTGCTCCGTCACCTGCGCATAGACCTGTGTGCTTGTGATGTCTGCATGTCCCATCATCTTGGCTATGCTGCCGATGGGAATGTCCTCGTTGAGCATCAAGACTCCGAATGTATGGCGGCTGGCGTGGAATCCCAACTTATTACTTATGCCAAGCACCATTCCAAGGGTATGCACATCAAGATAGATGTCTTTCTTCTCACCCAGTGGAAAAACAGGCTTGCTGTCGTCCGTGGTATTGTAGAGCGAAAGAATCTTCTCGGCTATCGGATGGAGCGGCACGAAGAACTCCACGCCTGTCTTCTCTCTTTCCTTGCGGATGAACTTCCTACCCTCGGAGTTCTCACTGATATGGTGAGGGTACAGTTTCTTTACATCTATATAGGATAAGGAGGTGAGCGAGGCAAAAATGAAACATCTGCGTGCAAGCTCCGTTCGCTCGTCAGCCATCGGGGTAGAGAGCATCTTGATAAAGTCTGCCTTGCTGATATGGGTCATCTTCGGGGCTGCCTTCTTCTCATACCCTATCCTGGCTATGGGATTGAAGCGGATAATGCTCCTGTCCACTGCCTTGTACATCAACATGTTCAGCCAGAGAAGGCAATGGTTCACGTAGCTGTCGATGCGTCCCTGGTCTCGTTTCAGGAATAGCTTGTATTCCTCCCCGAAATTCTCGTCTATGTCCTCAAAGGCGATGTCGTCCTTATCCAACGAATGGACAAAGGCTCTCAGGTTCTTCTGCCATGTCCGCTTGTGCAGAAAGGTTTGTCTGGCTTTTGAGGTTCGATACCATTCCACGATGGTATCACCAAAGTTCAGCAAGAACCTTCCTGTCGTGTCCTTGTCCTTCAACACAGCCTTCAGCATTTCCACGGTGATGATGCCATTGGTGGTAAGAAGTGAGTTGTATTTATCCTTGACCTCAGCAAGGAAACTTGCCAATCGTCCGTTGTCCCTTGCGTTCCGTACCTCTCCCTTCTTGGCGTTCCACTCCTGTGGTGTACAGGATATGCCTGTGGAAATGGCTGCACTTTTGCCGTCAACGGTGATGCGGCAAAGTATATTGGCTGTTCCGTCTGCCTTCACCTTCTGTCTGTTGATGTAAGGCAAAATTGAAAATGTACTTCTGCTCATAGTTGTTGTCCTTATAATATAATAATGTAGTTGAACTGTAAAAAGAAAAGTTGAAAGCCTTGGTCATAATGCGAGAAAGAAGTCCTTCTCGGTTGCAGCGATGAACTTGTCCATGTCCTCAAACAGCTTCTTTTGGGTCACTCTCGCATACCGCTGCGTCATCTTCACATCCTTGTGACCGAGCATCTTGCAGATGGTCTCCATCGGCACACCAGCCTCCAGCGTAATGAGGCTGGCGAACGAGTGTCGTCCCGAATGGTAGGAATAGGTCTTGCTCGTTTCCGCCAACTTGCAGATGGTGATGAGATCGATACGAACACGATTCGGGCTCAGCAATGGGAAAAGGGTATCTCTTGCCTCGTCCTCGTATTTCGCCATCAGCTCCAACGCCTCGGGCAGGAGTTTCACCCTGGCAAGTGTTCCGGTCTTCTTGCGGTTATAGACGAGCCATTTGTCACCATCCTCCAACACCTTGACATTGGCTTTCGTGATGGAAACGGTGTCTATGAAGGCTGTTCCTGCATGGCAGGCGAAAAGAAACATGTCACGGCTAACGGATAGTCTCGGCTTATCTTCGGGCAGTTCCACATCACGGATTTTTATGAAATCAGACATGCTGAGAGCCTTGGGTGTCGTAACCCTTGGAGTGCCAACCCGATAATGGGCAAACAGCAGGTTCTTGCACAAGCCTCGCTCAAAGGCAATGCGGCACATCTTCTTGAAGAGCGACACATAGATGGTGATGGTTCCTGATGAAAAGCCTTTCTCGTCAAGCAGGTAATGGTGAAAGTCACTGATGAAAGGCTCGGTCAGCTGTCCGAAAGCCAAATCAGTCAACCTATACTTCTCCCCGATGAACTCAGCGAGATTCTTGCGAATCTTTCTGTAAGTCCAGACACTGCTCTTCGACATATCGATGCCCTCATGTGTGCTGAGTTCACTGATATGCTCGTCCACGAAGGAGAGAAGGGTGGTCTGTGTCTTGACGCTGCCCTGCAAGGCCTCCTTGACATCCTTAGCCTCGAAGTCCGTTCTCTTTTCCACAAGCACATCGAAAGCCTTTTGGATGGAAAGCAACAACTGCTCGATGTCCTTGTTGGTCTCCACGGCTTCCTTGCTCTTGCCCTCCAATCGGCTGGCACGAGGATTCCAAAGCGATGGAGTGCAAGACAGCTTGCAGGAGAACTGCGCCATAGTCCTGTTCACCGTGATGCGTCCCATGATGGGAGCTTTTCCATACTTGTCCAATCCGCTCTTTTTTAGGTAGAGCAACACCTTGAATTTTTCGATTTTCATAACGCTTACATTTTGAGTGTGCAAATATAATCATTTTGTAAGCGTTCCTTGATACGCAAAACATTGAGAATCAGCGCAATAAAATCCGTTGATGCACAAAGTTGCCTTTCCGCATTGTTACCTGCTTTGCATAGGTAACTGTGGCTCACGATTTAGTAACTGAACTACTTCAATATTCCTCACTCGCTTGCTTTATGCCGATTTGGCAACTTTGTGCAAATCTACTCATTCCCAACTGTTTACGTTCCAACCTCTCTTATTCTCCTTTGACTGCTTTAGAGCTTTATGTTAACAAAACTAAAAGCGTAACATATGCTATCCTCACTTGCAACCAATACGAATAAGCTATTTGACCTTATATTGAGGTGGTTTCCTTCCTCCTCTTCAAAGTTCAACGTAAGAAATGGGAGAATCACATTTACCTCAATGCTACATGACTCGTTCGTGATTCTATCTCGTACGAAGATGTGAGTAGTACCTATTTCCTTGCCGATAAGAGTGATTTTCTGTTTGTCATTCTGAGCTGTAGAAATGTCCACTTTGTCGTTACCTTCAACAACAAAGTTTCCGCTTCCGCCAGTTATTATGAGGTTTGTCGTATCACCCAAGGATACCTCTGCATAATTTTCTATAGTCAGAGGCTGATACTCATTTTCTTTATTGCTCTTACATGCAAAGAAGCATAACGCAACTAAGATAACACCTAATATACTATATATTTTCATAATTTTATAATATATGATAAAGAGGGAGCGTCTTGTATAACGCACCCTCTTAGCTGGTTGTTTTATTTCTTTCTTACATTAGGATAGAGTTTCAAATCCTGGTTGTAATGTCCGTTGAACGAAGTTTCAAAATCCAGATTGGTGGTGTTTCTATCCACCATATAGTACCCATCCTCGCTGCCGCTCCATCCAAAATTCGCATGGATGTATGTGTCGTTTTGCTTTACAATGATACGGGTGGTCGTTGTTCTTCTGCGGATTTGATAACCGTCAAGAATCCAGCAATGTCTTCCTCCGACACTAGAACTTCTTGTGCCCGCTTCATATGCTCCTGTAATAATTACGGGATACAATTTGTCAAGCGATTCTATAATTCGTCCCGCATCCATAGAATATCCAGCCCACTTTCTTCCGGAATCAAAAGTGATGCCAAGTCCGCTAAGGTAGCTTGAGGCATTGCTTATTTTTGCACCACCCACTCCATTATTCCATGTTGTTTGAATTCCGTGAGCAACATGGTAAAATAAATTTGAAATCTGTGTTTTTAAAGATTCATTTCCATAATTACTAATTTGCGAGGATGCCTTCAGTGCACTCCAATTAAGCGAAACACCATTGACAGTAGATAAACATTCGTAAAATGCAACTATCTGAGCAATAGCAACAGCGGTACATCCTACAGCGTTTTTCCCATAATATGGCCAATTTTGCATTTCGGATGCTGTTGTCTCGTCCATAAGATTGTTGTATGGCGCACACTGATTCCACTTTGTGGTGATAAGTGGTGTCACTTGCTTTAACAATGTGCCCTGAGGATCGGACGTAGCAACCGATCGAGTAATACCCTTTTGAACTTCGATACGGTCTTTTACCCCCTCAAAAGTAAAACTACTGGTTCCAATCTTTGCAGATATTTTAGCTTTAGCACTTGCTCGCAAAGAATCTATAACAACGTCTACAGCCTTCACTTTACTTATCAGCGAACGCTGAGCTTCTTTGAGCATCATAGCTGCACCTTTGTTGGTGAGGGTGTCATTGAGAGAGCCATGCTCAACATATGCTATGACTCCAGGGACTCTTTCGTCTCCAGAAACGATAGCATAACCAGCATCGTCACCTTCGTTTAGACTTACCTCATAGAGAGGAATCTGTTTTCCGTTACTATAAGAGGAGAGGGAAAACTTCTTCACAATTGTCGGATTGGCAGCGATAGCTCTAGTGGAATTGCCTGTTGTAGAGAATTTGCTTACCATATCAACAATCTCATCTTGCGTCATCTCTAGTTGAGAATCTGGTACAATACTTGCATACTCTTGTTGTGTGAGGAGAATGGAACTTTTGGCATCGTTGGCGATGTTGTCGTCAATATCAGAGCAAGAACTCATCATTCCAGCCACACAAAGAGCAACGATAAAAATTTTTTTCATTGTCATTGTTGTTTTAAAATTAATATTCAAAATAGTATATAGCTATATAACTCCTTATCAATGCGTAATATGGAATTTACCTTTATAAACCAAATTGCCCAAAACAATCATGATAGTATAATTGCCTGTGGGCAAATCTTCTGTTTCAAGAATACTATATGTGCGTCCTTCTACAATACCATTTGTATTTGATAAAGGAACTCCATACTCATCAGAGATGTAAATTGCGTACTCTCCAGAATAACGACTTATTTCTACAGTAACATATGCAGACTCTTGGTCAACCATTACTGAAGGAATAGCACTGCGTGCACCACCATGTTGCCGCATCCCATCCATATGGGTCTTTATACCCTTTGCTGTAGAGGGCAATGTTGTTAGTAACAACAATAATGTAAAAATGATAATTTTCTTCATACTGATTTCGTTTGTTGTTAATTTCGGTGCAAAGTTACGTCAATTCCAAACACTCAGCAAAGAAGTTGGGTCTAATTCTTTAATTTTGCAACATTTTTATTATGTACTGATAATCAATGTATTACATACCACCCCCCCCAGAAAAATGGAGGTCTAAATTTGAAGTTTTGCTACTGATTTTAGTAGTTTTCCATGAATTCTCGTAGAGATTTTTGTTCTTTTTCTATGCCTACTTTTGCCTTGTAGAGAAATAGTTTCTGCTTAATTGCTTTCTCGCTGATACCATAGATTAGTGCAAGTGCCTTCTGTGGCATTTTAAGACGGAGCAGCATCATCAGTCGTAGGTCTTTCTTCGTCAATCCCGAGAACTGCGCTCTTAATCTTGACACAAAGAGATTCTCGACACTATCTAAAAACACTTCTATTTCATTCCAATCATCTTCTGATATGAGTATATGTTTCTCTGTCTCGTTTCTCATGGACTCGATCTTTTCCATTATATCAATTTTCTTTAGAAGAAAATTCCTCATAGTGCAAATTTGAATATCTCGGTGAGAGAGTTCTTGCGCATGGAGCTGTTCTGCCATTGTAGCCTTTTGTTTTGCTTGCTTCTTATTGGTATTATATATGTAGAGTACAAAAATGATAACAATTAGTGCCAGTACAACCGTCAATACTGTTGCCGCTTTTTGCGATGTAATCTCACCTTGCAATCTTGCTTCTTCCTTTTCTTTTTGCAGAACAGAGACATAATAGTCATTTTTGACTTGCATGGTTGTACAGTACATTTTGTCTAAATAGTAGTTTGACGAGTCAAGGCAAACAATAGCCGGTTGTATTTGTCCTTCTCTTATTGCCGCCTTACATCTGATATAATAAATAAGGTGTCGGCTAGCATGAGAATCTTTACTGACCTTTGCAAGAATATCTTTTGCCTGTAGCGTTGAATCAACATCACAATATGCATCTGCTAGGGCAAGGGCGTTCGAAGTATCAAACATCGATTTCCTATATAAATAGGCTTCCTTTGCACAAGTAAGTGCCTTTCGGTACATTCCTACATCATGAAATAACCGCGACATATCTTGATAGACATCAGCTAAAACCAGGGAGTCTCCCAATTCTTTAGCCAAATTCAAAGCTATTTTACATTCTTTCAGGGCTATAGCAGAGCTATCAGCAAACTCAAGTGCCTCACATAAGTTCAACCTGAAGTAAATCTTATTGGCAAGTGATGCCGTCGTATCTCTTTCATATTTGTCAATAGCCATTCTTGCATGAAGCAAAGCTTGTTTGGCATCCGTCATCTTCTCTACTTTAGAAAGTTTTTCCAAAGCAAGGCATTCCGTAAGGATGTCGTCTATCTTTTCTGACGCTTTATATGAGCGATCTAGACAACGGATGGCAAACTCCGTGCTATCATTTAGCATATAGTATTTGCCCATATAGTATTGGCATTTTGCATAAAGGGAATCTTCTGGATGCTTTTCATACCAGTTGTATCCAATGCGAATTAGCGAATCTTCGTCCACATCCAACCCCGACTTATCTTGTGCCATTGTGTACACAACAGCGTACTTTGCCTGTTCAGACTTGCCCAGTTTACTGAACTGTATGTTGTTCAGGAGTGCGAGGGCACTATCCGGGTGTTCTCCTGCCAGTAGCAATGCTTGTGCTATCGTGGTATTAGGCTTGTGTTGGCAAGACGACATAAACACCAAAACCACAATAATCAATGAACTGATGTGAATATAAAAATTTTTCATGACTTAATTCTTTTATGTTTTTTGCCTGCAAAAATACAAATTTTCCGAGAAATACGACCAGAAATAAGGTCTAAATTGCTAATCTATAATCATAGCGATTATCTTGTTGATACACAGCAGATTATTTGTATTTAACTGCTTTTTACAAGTCTAAATTTTAGTTTCGGTAAACACAAAAGTGACTTTTATGCCTGCGATTAGTGAAAAATATGCGGTTAAGGTCGCCTCTTACCAACAAAAGATATTTTTGTCATCTCAAAAGAAATTTTCAGTGCAAAAAACTACCTTAGTACTGAGTGCTCCGGTTTTCAGATTGATGAACAGCATTCGCCCATGAGCAGGTTGATGTGACTGATGTTGCGTTTCAGCGAAAGCAGCGATTGCTTGTCCCAGTTTACATACCGTGCAGCTCTGATTCCCATGCGCGGATCGTTCCACTCTCTGAGATATTTCTCGGTAAGCAGGCTACCATTTCCTGTAAAGTGGGTCTTTCTGGCCGATGCCTCGGCATAGGCGTTGTGCATATTCTTCTCGTGAAAGAAGCGGCGAAAGGATGAGAATATGCAAAGCAAACAGAACATTCAAAAAACAGGAACCCTTGCCACATATATTTGAATGGATTGAAATGGAAATAGCAAAGAATAGAGAAGAGTATGGTTAATAAAAACAGATTTATCCAAGCAAAAAATCGAGGATAAAAAATCTTAAAACATTCTTTATCCCCGATTAAATATCGTACCTTTGCAACCGAAAGAGTTCTTTGGATGGTTATGCAAATCACAGCAGGATGCTACATTCTGTTTATTTCTAATTCGTAACCTCTTCTTTTTATGAGATAAAAACTTGTCTCATTCTCAATCACTTATAAAAAATACGTACTTTCACCTGATGAAAACTATTTTTTATTCTTACCTATTTCTATATATACGCACTGCAAAATGCGTTGTCATTATGTTGAGAAACGAATTTATCTGATTCAAACGCACTATCCATTTATGCAACTTGCGTGCCAGAAACAGACAAACCAAGTTATCCTACTGATTTACTGCCACTTATCATTTCCATACCCGTCAAACAGAAGTGGGGAAACTGGGGAACAAGTGGGGAATAATTCCCCAGAAATTGGGGAAATGCAAGGTGGAAGCACAAATCATGAATGAAAAAGTTATACTTAACAACCTACCAAGATGAAGAGATAACGAAAAGATGTTTGCTTTCAAACATGTTTGCATGCAAACATGTTTGAAAGCAAACAGACTATAGATTATTCATATACTGCACCAATGCTTCCCGAAGGATATCCTCGTATTTTTTCTTGGTTCTAACCTTCGCCAGCATAAGCTGTTCATACTCCTCGTCCGACAGGTATGTCTGAACTCCATGCATCGATTTCCTCTTCTCTGCCTGAGTTACCTTCTTTATGTCTTTCTCCCCTACTGGCTGTGCCACGCCAGGCTGTGCCACGCCAGGCTGAGTTATACCTGGCTGCCCAACTGCAGATTGCCCAACACCTGGGCGAACAGCTTTATTCATATTACTGAAAGCTGCGTGAAAATCCTTTCCCATTTTTCCTAATTTATCTAGATATTAAACAATTCATTGATAACCAATTCATAGTCTATGGCTGCCGAGCAATAAGGCGCATAATGAAAGAGATCCGTCATTTCAGTCTGCGACTCGTTCACCTTGACGCAACGGCGGATTCCATGCGACAATACCTTCTCGCCATAATTCTCTCGAAGATATTCCATTGCCGAACGCACGATGCGTGGACGCTCGTCGAGCATAACAGGCAACAGGCCCAGAAGTTCCAGTTCCTTGTTCAGGGCAAACCTGCCGTTCTTCACCTCCTCCATGGCTGCCAGCACAGCCGCCAAACCATTTACAGAAAGTCCTTCCATCTGTACAGGAACCAGCAGATGGCTTGCTACCACCATGGCATTATAGGTAGATTGTGACAGGGCTGGCGGACAGTCGATGAAGATGTAGTCGAAATAGTCGATAGGATTGCCGATGCCTTCGCCCGTGAAATCCATGCAGTCACTGTTGAGACAAGCTCCCAATACCTGGCGTGGTGCACCCGTGTTCTGCAGGAAAGGATCCACATCCTGCATCTTGGCAGAACCTGGAACGTAATACACCCCTACCCCATTTTTATAGATGGGCAACCCCTTGCAGGCTATCATCGAATCAAAAACAGTGGCACAATCTTCTGGCGCATGATTCAGAAGAGTTAAGTTACACTGAGGATCCAAGTCTATCTCGAGGATTCTTAGATTCTTATCCTTCCGTAACATGCCAGTGGCAAGATTCTGCACTGTTGTTGTTTTGCCTACGCCACCTTTATTGTTGACGATAGCCAAGATCATTTTCAGCTTATTTTCCAT
>NZ_CP137557.1:3755000-3950000 GCF_019249655.2 Segatella copri | reverse complement strand
GGATCATTATGCAAAAGGCACGCCGTCACATCTTGCGATGCTCCGACCGCTTGTAGGCGCATGGTTTCAGGAACTATTTCACTCCCCTGCTCGGGGTTCTTTTCACCTTTCCTTCACAGTACTCGTTCGCTATCGGTCTCACGGGAGTATTTAGCCTTACCGGATGGTCCCGGCAGATTCGCGCAGGATTCCTCGTGTCCCGCGTTACTCAGGATACCGCTATGCTGCATTTCGCTTCACATACTGGACTATCACCGTCTATGGTCACATTTTCCAAAGTGTTCTGTTCACGATTTGCATACAATGTCGCGGTCCTACAACCCCAGCCACGCCTTGCGACGCCACTGGTTTGGGCTGTTCCCCGTTCGCTCGCCACTACTAGGGGAATCATTATTTATTTTCTCTTCCTACAGGTACTAAGATGTTTCAGTTCCCTGCGTTAGCTCTCTTACATTGGTAAGAGTAACCGTCCTTCAGACGGCTAGGTTGTCCCATTCGGAAATCTCCGGATCAAAGGTTATTTGCACCTACCCGAAGCTTATCGCAGCTTATCACGTCCTTCATCGCCTCCGTGAGCCTAGGCATCCGCCATACGCCCTTTCTTACTTTCTTTACGACTGTATTCTTGTTACTCGTTTCCGAATAACGAATAAGTAGCTCATACTTTCAGCTGTATTCTAACTTGTGAAATCTCATCTTGCGATTTGATTCACTTTAGTCTGAACTAAAGTTCATTACTTACAGTTTTGCTTGTGTCAATATGTCAAAGATCTTTTTGTCAGTTTATAGTTGAAAGTTGACAGTTTAAAGCAACTCAACTAATGACATAGTGGAGAATAACGGATTCGAACCGTTGACCCCCTGCTTGCAAAGCAGGTGCTCTAGCCAACTGAGCTAATCCCCCGAATCGAGAAGTAAAGAAGTAGTCCCAGGCAGATTTGAACTGCCGACCTCCACATTATCAGTGTGGCGCTCTAACCAACTGAGCTATAGGACTGTGTTGGTAAAGAGTAGCATCTCTGCCGAACATTCTCTATCTCTTATTTAATTAAACAGATGGTGCGTACAAGAAGAGAAGCGAACTTTAATCAGTCACTAAAACTATAAACTATTAACTATAAACTAATAGCTAAAGATAATCGTCTCTCCAGAAAGGAGGTGTTCCAGCCGCACCTTCCGGTACGGCTACCTTGTTACGACTTAGCCCCAATTACCAGTTTCGCCCTAGGCCGCTCCTTACGGTCACGGACTTTAGGCGCCCCCGGCTTTCATGGCTTGACGGGCGGTGTGTACAAGGCCCGGGAACGTATTCACCGCGCCATGGCTGATGCGCGATTACTAGCGAATCCAGCTTCGTGGGGTCGGGTTGCAGACCCCAGTCCGAACTGAGACAGGCTTTAAGGATTAGATGCGCTTTGCAGAACACCATCTCTCTGTACCTGCCATTGTAACACGTGTGTAGCCCCGGACGTAAGGGCCGTGCTGATTTGACGTCATCCCCACCTTCCTCACACCTTACGGTGGCAGTGTCCCCAGAGTGCCCAGCGTGACCTGATGGCAACTAAGGAGAGGGGTTGCGCTCGTTATGGCACTTAAGCCGACACCTCACGGCACGAGCTGACGACAACCATGCAGCACCTTCACAGAGACCCCGAAGGGCGTCATTGTCTCCAAATCCTTCCTCTGCAATTCAAGCCCGGGTAAGGTTCCTCGCGTATCATCGAATTAAACCACATGTTCCTCCGCTTGTGCGGGCCCCCGTCAATTCCTTTGAGTTTCACCGTTGCCGGCGTACTCCCCAGGTGGGATGCTTAATGCTTTCGCTTGGCCGCTGACCTATTCAGACCAACAGCGGGCATCCATCGTTTACCGTGCGGACTACCAGGGTATCTAATCCTGTTCGATACCCGCACTTTCGAGCTTCAGCGTCAGTTGCGCTCCAGTGAGCTGCCTTCGCAATCGGAGTTCTTCGTGATATCTAAGCATTTCACCGCTACACCACGAATTCCGCCCACTTTGTGCGTACTCAAGGAAACCAGTTCGCGCTGCAGTGCAGACGTTGAGCGTCTACATTTCACAACACGCTTAATCTCCGGCCTACGCTCCCTTTAAACCCAATAAATCCGGATAACGCCCGGACCTTCCGTATTACCGCGGCTGCTGGCACGGAATTAGCCGGTCCTTATTCATAAGGTACATGCAAAAAGTCTCACGAGACTCACTTTATTCCCTTATAAAAGCAGTTTACAACCCATAGGGCCGTCTTCCTGCACGCTACTTGGCTGGTTCAGGCTCTCGCCCATTGACCAATATTCCTCACTGCTGCCTCCCGTAGGAGTTTGGACCGTGTCTCAGTTCCAATGTGGGGGACCTTCCTCTCAGAACCCCTACTGATCGTCGCCTTGGTGGGCCGTTACCCCGCCAACAAGCTAATCAGACGCATCCCCATCCATCACCGATAAATCTTTAATCCATTTCAGATGTCTTCTATGGACGTCATTGGGTATTAGTCTTACTTTCGCAAGGTTATCCCCAAGTGATGGGCAGGTTGGATACGCGTTACTCACCCGTGCGCCGGTCGACGCCTAGAAAAAGCAAGCTTTCTCTATCGTTTCCCCTCGACTTGCATGTGTTAAGCCTGTAGCTAGCGTTCATCCTGAGCCAGGATCAAACTCTCCATTGTAAAATATCATTTTTACTTTGCTAAACCCGAAAGTATAGCGAAGTGTTTGTTGTCTGTACTTAGGACGAATATCCTTTTCGTTTATTGAAGCTTAGTAAACCTGACTTGTCAATTGCTTGACGGTTCGTTTCTTTTTACCCAGTTCCTTCATACTCCCTATATATAATAAGGTGTAATCCAAAACCGCTTCTTGTACTACTTGTCTGTTTATGTAAAATCTTTCAAAGAACTCTTTCTTTATTTGCTTAGAGAAAGTGTATTTCTCAAAAGCGAGTGCAAAAGTACTAACTATTTTCGAAACCACCAAATTTTCAGAGAAGAAAGTTTCATTTTTATCTCAAATTTAACAGTCTTAAACATTCTAACTCATTATTCTCCTTCCAGCTCCTTATAGTATACATACACACGTTGAGCGCATGTGTGCACGCACACGATTCTTTATATAGTTAAGAAAATCTAAAATACAAAAATTACCCCCCAGCCCGTCCGAGAACGGCCGTTTTGGGGTGTATCATAGAGGGCAGAACCGCTATCACGACTCCACCTAAGCCCCTCTAAGGGCATATCTTTTTTCATCTTAAAATTTTAGTTTATGTTAAACAATTCGTCATAAGGGCTTAAAATGGCCGATATGAACACTAATAGAGCGTGTTTTTCGATGGTATTGATCCCTACAGGTCATTATCCAAGAGAAGCAATCAAAGCAGGTACACCTTTGAGAGATATGGCACGACGAAGGTTATAAGATAGGCAAAAGAGACCCATCTCAGCAGTTACTTTCAGTTTGCCTTTCAGTAAAAAGTAGTATTGCCCAAGTGCTCGCTTCATGGTTCCAAAAGGATGCTCGGAGAGGCATTTGCGATTGTCCATCTTGTTCTGATCTAGATGTAAAACGTAACGGACACCCTTCTTCACGATCTTCATTCTTGGAGGTTTTGGCTTGTCCTTATTCTCTTCTTTGAGTTGCTTGCGTTTTGCTTCGGTTGCCTTTATCAAGGTGTCTTTGTTGAAGTCTGCCTCCTTGAACTTCTGGATGGTACACTTGCACTTGCATTTTTTACATGCAAGCTTGTTGCAGTAGCGGATCATACCGTTTCTTTTGATAGACTTTTGCCTCAGGATTTCTCCTTGCGGACAATAGACAAGATTGCGTTCGGCATCCCTCACGAAGTATCCTTCAAGAGCCTTGGCACGCATCTGCCCGGGAGTCATCTTCAGTACAGCAGACTCTGCTACATCAGAAGTGTACTCCTTGACCTCTACAATCTGTGCATCGGTTAAAAAATCCTTGTAGGCTTCCGGTATGACTGCAGCTTCAAGACATGCCTTCAAATCTTCTGGATTAGTACTTGACTTTTGTTCGTCAGTTATGGTAGCTTCGTTATAGTCAAACTGAACCTGCTCCGTGCAGCTGCCATCACGTTGGATGACATTTGGTACGATACCATTAGCCAATGCATCTGCATGAACCTCGGGACACTCGTACCCCTTGTCTGCAGTTGATTCAAGAACGTCAACACCATAATCGGCTTTCACCTCAGATGCTACGCTTGTAAGCTGACCATGGTCTGTTGGACTGTTGGTTACCAGGAAGCCTGCTATCATATGGCTCTCCGCATCAACTGCAGTTTGCACATTATAACCGACACAAAAGCCTTCGTTGGCTTTCATTAGTCGGGAATCAGGATCGGTTAAGGAAATCTGGCTTTCACCACTTTTCTCAAGTGTATCACGGTATCCCTCATAGCGTTCCTTGCGCTCCTTGCAAACATCAAGCTTACGTTGCAACTCATCTTTAGAGAGCCTGCGTCCTTCCTCATGATCGTATGCTTCAAGTTCTTCCATATAGATTGAAATATGTTCATCAAGACGCTTGATTCGGTCATCGAGTTTGCTTAGAGTAAGGTTGTTGTCTTTAGCATTTACAGCCTTAAACTTGCTTCCATCAATAGAGATGTACGACTTGGAAAAGAGCTTCAGTCCCATACAAAACTTGTTGAACTCTTTAAAAACTTTAGTAATAGCCTTCTTGTTGTCCTTGCGGAAATCGGAGATTGTACGAAAGTCAGGAGTCAGCTTGTTGAGCAGCCACATTACCTCTACGTTACACTTGCACTCACGAGCAAGTTTGCGAGAGGAACGTACCTGATAGAAGTAACCATAAATATAGAGTTTGAGGAGATCGCGAGGATCATATCCAGGAGTACCTGTCTCTGCAGGAGTACTGCGGACGAATCCCAGTTCATCCATTTTGAGATTATCGACAAAAGCATCAAACAAGCGAACAGGGGCGTCAGCCTCTACATACTCGTCAATGCAATCAGGGAAAAGAACCCTCTGTCGTCTATCTTGTCCTTTTTTATATGCCATATCTTTCTTGTTTTTTACTACAAAGATACATAAAATAATTGAGAATCAAGAAGATACGAAGTTAATTAACTATAAAGAGCAAAAGAAAAATGCCCAATTCAGTTGTTTGCTTCCCTAATTAAGTTTTCGGACGGCCTCCCCCGTTTTTTTGGAAGCTATCGGATTTTTTGCTACCTTTGCCTATGAATAAATGAAAGTTATACTAACTTGAATGGTATATTCTGAGCAAAATCAGATATATCCGACATAAAATATGGTATACCCGTACAAAATACGGTATATCTAAGAACGATAAAGAAGATTAAGAACAATATAAAGAGAACGATACATGAATAGAAGTAATGGACTGCGCATGCTGCTCCTCTTGATTTCTACTCTTACGATGAATTCCGCGCTGGCACAAGACTGGCGATTGAAGACGAACCTAGCATACTGGGCTACAACAACACCCAATATCGCTGCAGAAACCAGACTATCTAACCGATTGTCGATGGATCTATCATTAGGATGGAACACATTTACGTATAGTGGAAACAAAAAGCTGAAGCACATTGCGATACAACCGGAAATCAGATACTGGCTTGGATGCCCCTACATCGGACACTTCTTGGGAGCCAACATACTCTACTCGCATTACAATGCGGGTGGCGTACACTTCCCCTTCGGCTTTTTTCCAGAGCTAAAAAAGCATCGGTTCCAAGGTGACTTGGGTGCAGTAGGACTGGTGTATGGTTACGACTGGTCGCTCGGCAAGAGCAACAGATGGAACCTGGAAACGGCACTGGGACTGGGAGTGGGATTCACTCGCTATACCAAATATAACTGTTATGGAAAATGCGGTACAGCTATCGAGAAAAAAAACAAGACTTTCGTGATGCCAACCAAGTTGGCTGTTTCGCTGGTTTACAACATCGGGGCTACCGACCGCATGGACAACTGCCGCCAGAAGGAGCCGCAGGAGATCATCCTTCCTGAAGATAATTGCACGCTCAACGAAATCCAGTTTATCCCAGCCCTTTCGTTCGTCAAGGACAACACGGGCAAGGCGGGCGATTTACAGAAGAACAACCCTGTGCTTCAAGATATTAAGACCTATCGTCCTTACACCAAGGATTTGGTTTTGAGCCAGGAAGAAGGAGCACTCTACATTTTCTTCCCAAAGTCGAAGGCTGAGATTACGCAGGAGTTCCGCAATAATAACAAGGTGCTCGACCAGATTATCGACATCACCAAAGCCATCATGAAGGATACCACTTCTTCGGTGAAGATTATCCAGATAGTGGGTCTTGCATCCATCGATGGTTCCGTGAAATTTAATGAACAGTTGGCTGGTAAGCGAGCAGAGGCATTGAAGGATTATATTCAGCAACGCACCTTGCTTCCCGATTCGCACTTCGAGTGCAACAATGGCGGAGAGGCTTGGGCTGAACTTCGCTATAGTATCAAGGAGAGCGACCTGAAATGCCGGGACGAACTGCTGAGGATTATCGACAGCGAACCTGATGCCGACCGCAGGGAGCGTCGCATCAAGAGTATCGACCAAGGCAAGGCATGGGCAGAACTTCGTGATAAGATTCTGGGCAACCAGCGCAATTCCGGTTTCCTCCGCATCTACTACGATTACGTACCTGACGAGGCGGCGACCACCATCAACCTAGCCACCCAGTTGCTCAAGTCGGAGCGTTACCAGGAGGCGTTGAAGGAATTGCAGAAGGTAAAAGCCGACAAGCGAGCCGCCAATGCCCTCGGCATAGCCTACTACATGACGGGCAACCGAGAAGCCGCCCGCCGTTATTGGCAGCAGGCGATGGAGACTGGCGATGAGGAGGCGAAGAAGAACCTCATGCAATATGATAGAATTTTTAATTAACAAGATTATTTACATACTAAAATCTGACTAAAGTTATGAAAAGATTTCAACTATTTAGCTTGGCAAGTGCAATGCTTCTTGCAAGCGCAGCAGGATTCACTTCCTGCTCTTCAGATTCAGAAGATCCTCTGGACGGAGGATCAGGTGTGGCAGGACAGGTGGTGAAGACACAGTTCTACCTGAACATTCCGTATGCAGGAAATGATGAGGGCGGAAATGCCAGAGTTTCAACGAGAATGACAGAGCACTATACCCAAAACGATAAAACGTTTTTGGGATTGGACAATATGGAAATGTTTTCTTTCGAGGGCACACCTGGAACAAATACAGGTACTGGAGAGAAATCTACATCTACCGCAGCCCTAAACCTTGGAACTAGCGGAAATGCATCAAGTAAAGATAACGTCAGCGGAACGAACATGACTTCTTGGCGTAGTGTTTATCGTGACATTGCTATTCCTGTCGGAACAAAGAATATTATTCTGTATGCTAAAGCTCCAAGAAATTTATATAATGGAACAACAGGGCAGAGTACCGTTAGAGATAATTTTGCAGCTGGTGCATTGACTAATCCTTATGAAAAATTAACTTCAGGGGCAAAGCCAACACTAACAGAGCTTAAGTTCAATTTGGTTAAAGCCTATAATGGAACAAATTTTGCAGAAGATGGCAAAGATATTTTGACAGCACTGAACACTATTGCAGGTACTTCCATAGAGGTAGGACCTGAAGGCAACAAAAAGACCATCAAATGGTCTGAAATTAAGAAGGAGTCCCCATCTGATTTCGGCACAGAGAATGAGCGCGAGGCATTAGCTTCTCGCTACTCGAAATTTAAAAGCTTGACTGCGGGTTCTGCCACTTCAGTAAAAGAACTCATTACTGACTTAAAAAACGTTATCGGTGGTAAGGATGAGTCTACGGAAAACGAGTTGGCCAAAAAAATCGTCGAGAACTGTAAAACCGCTCTAAGCACCACCCTCAAGGATGTAGAATTTCCAAGAAACAAGAACTTACCTGATGGTGTAGCAAAGGTACAATGGAATACTGATCAATTTGCTTTTGTCGATGCAAACAATGTTGGCATAGGAGCAACCAATGCAGGAAACAACATTGATTATACCAAAATCACATACCCTGCAGAGTTAGCATATTTTGTAAGTTCTCCAGTAAAGACATCCCAAGAGGAGATTACTGCAGTTGCAAAATTACCAACATACGAGGAATGGACTAAAGGTACAATTTGGAACACAGGTTACAATGACGTAGTTGAAAATAGAACTCGTTTCGTTGCATTACAAAATCCACTCCAATATGGTGTAGCATGCTTGAAATCAACTATAAAGTGCAATAATGGTCCATTAGAAGATAATGCAAAAGATGGCAATTTTGGATATGACAAGAACAACACCATAAATATACCAACAGAAGGCTTCAAGGTTACAGGTATTTTAGTTGGTGGACAGCCACAAGGTGTAGCTTGGAATTTCGAACCATATGCTACCAATACTAATGAATTCAGTTATACGATTTACGATAATAACATGAATTTTGGTTTTGCAGCAAAAACAACAGAATCAAGCCCGAACTACACATTGGTATTGGACAACAAGGATGCAACTGCCAACAAGCAAAGCAACGTATTTGTAACCGTAGAATTAGAAAATAATTCAGGTGTAGCTTTCTATGGTGCAGAAGGCATAATTCCTGCAAACACCAAATTCTATTTGGTTGGTGAATTGAAGCTCGAAGGAAATACTACCACAACTGTCGACCGTGTATTTGTCAAGGATCATACCACCATTGCCAACTTCACCATCACAAACTTGAAGAAGGCATACAACCATATCCCTGATATGCGTACATCAAAGATTAACGTAGGTCTTGCAGTAGATCTTAAATGGCAGGATGGTATAAAATTCGATGTAAACCTCTAAGCCAGATAGAATAAAACGATAGCTTATCCCCCACACGTTCTTAAAGGGCGTGCGGGGGAACTTTCTAGAAACACAAATGGGGCTTGACAGGCTAGCAACTGAATCTCATCCCGTTTTGCGCCTCAGAAAGGCACGAAATTGCCCTAGCTGGGGCAACTTTCTGTCCTAACTACGGCAGTTAACTGCCATGCCTAGGCACTTTGCGAAATGAGCGGAATTCCACTCCGCTATCGCCTACACTTGCCTTCGGAAACAGGCTTTCGAAATCAGCGTATCGCAGCATACGCAGAAATCTCGAAAACTATTGCACACTACACTAACACTACACCACACTACACTCATCTCGCTCCGTGTAATGTAGTGTAGTATTCGTGTAGTGTCAGCGCCCACACTACACTCACATAACAACCTTATACACAGCTATTTGCTGAACTTCCGTGTAGTGTGCAATAGAAAACGCAAATTATAATAATATTTGTAGAGGAAGATTGTCGAACATTAAGAATGCAAAAAGTACAATGAAAAAACTATATAACACTTTACTGGCATCCGTGATGACCATCAGCCTCATCACCAGTTTATCTTCATGTATTGATGAAGATATGAGCGACTGCGGCAAAGAGTATAAGATACAATATAATCTGCAACTCAATACGCAGATCAACACCGTGATTGACGTGGATCTGAACCTCATCGAAGAACAGGAGATTGCAGCCCGGCTGAAACAGGCACTCAGTAAGGTATTCACCGACCATGCCCACGACAACGACCTCTCCTTCTTCGTAGGCGAAGAACTCTCCCACCACGAGGCAAACAAGATGGGGGCCAACTCGGTATCCTACACCATCTATCTGCCACGCAACAACTATCAGAACCTCTCTCTCGCCAATACAGGAAGCGCCGACAACGTAAAAATCATCAACGCAAACTCCTGTAGATCACTCGCTTTGCGGCAAGAGGCAAAAGATACCATCAACAGTCACAACATCGGACTGTTCACTTCCCGACTCTCCATCGACGAGAACGATTTCGAACACGATCTGCAAACCACGCTCTATATGGCAAACAGCTCAGCTGTGGTGGTCATCGACCAGAGCAAGGTGCAGCCCACAGAACTCTGGGGATTTGTAGAAGGCATGGCAACCCAATTCCAGGTGAACGACAGCACCTATTCTTCCAGCCTCAACACGATGGTCAGGGCAAAGAGAATCAACCAGGATTTCATCACCAACTCCATTCCAACCCACGATGCCCTATACACAGTCTGCTTCCCGAGCATCAAACCGGAATGGCGCTACCACGTCATCGCCAAGGTGAACGACAAATACACCGAAACCATCTTCACCATGAACGAACCGCTGAAAGCCGGCAAGCTTAAGATTATCAAGACCCGACTGAAGGAAGACGGTTCGCTCTCTACCAGTAACACCGCCGTAGGCGTAAGCGTGAAACTCGACTGGAAGCCAGGCGGAAGCCACGACATTGAGATTTAAGTGAAGAGTGAAGAACGAAGAGTGAAGAATTCAACGGCTATAAAGATTTGATATATGAATCATATTACGAAATACATATTTGTTATACTATCGCTTATCATGCTGGCAGGATGCAGCGGAAGCGAGCAGAGCGAGGAGAGGCCAAAGGACACGTTGGCTCCCATCTCGCTCACCCTCTCCGTGCCTAACGACAAGTCAAGCACCCGAGTCGGAGACCCGGGAGAAGACGCCCACGACGAGGTGGACTGGGACCGGCTCACCATCATCATCGCCTATACGAAAAAGACAACGGGAAAAGACATCTATGACGGTTCAGCCAACACGATGGTGTATTACGATACCTTCAGAAAAAAAGAGGATTTTGAGAGTACCAAGCCAGTGAGCCATTACACCTCTACCCTGTCGCCTGCCGATGCCAACGGCTATCACGACTACACCATCTATCTGCCTCCAGGCACCTGCTGCGTTTATGGTGTAACCTATAGCAAGGGCAAAGGTTTGGACCTGGAAAAAGCCTTAAGCGAGATAGCAAAGGACGGAAAAGACCACAACAAAGACATCTATAACTTACAGATTTCCAACGACTACGCATTTGATAAAACAAAGAATACGATGGATATAGCCAAGTTCATCAGCGTAGCCAGCGGTTATGCAACAGAAGTGAATGTTGTCGACAACACGTTGACCAACAAACGAGAGATTCCCGTGGAATTCAGCTCGAACACCACCAGCAGCACCAAGCGATATTGGCGCATGGTGCTGGGCAGACTTGCCACCAAACTCGACATCCAATGGGATGCTAAGGGAGCTTACGAGAATGATGCCAAGGGAAATCCGAAGTTCACCGATGTGAAAGTAGAAGGCTTTACTTATCATGGTGAGGCAGAAGGCACAGGAACTTCAGGGACAGGTTCCACCACATCGGGTGCAGGATACGGACGGCTCTTCCCTACCCTCTATGCCGCCGCTTCAAGTATAACCCAAAAGACATCCGTAGGCGGACAGAAAAACTTCATCAACACCTCGGAAATCAGCAAGCGTAACGGAAGAGTTTATCATTACACCTTCCCTGATGGCACTACGAAGCCACGCATCACCTTCGATATCAAGACGAAAAAAGATGGCGCAACAGAGGAAAAATCCGACAAGGTGACTTTCGACTTGAAGAACCGGACAGAAAGTTTCAATCCTGCCCAATGGTACAAGATCAACGTAACCATCAAGGGAGCCAAAATCGGTAATGCGAGCAACATCATCATCGACAAATTCTAACATAATAAGAGAATATTCATCATGAGAAAACTCTATCCAACATACTGCAAGCTTATCGCAACCCTCCTGTTGCTGGGTTGCTCCATCGCCTTGTCTGCACAAGGCAAGACCTATTATGTAAAAGCAGATTCCGAGATAACGACCTCCGGCAGCGACGGCTTATCATGGGAGAATGCTATCACCCTGGAAAATGCACTGAGCCAAGCCTGGCGATGAAATCTGGGTGAAAGGCTATGAGGACATTACCGGTCACATCTACAAGGCACCGGAGGGAGGCTTCGTTCTCCCTTCGGGCGTTGCCATGTATGGAGGTTTTGCAGGAAATGAAACCATCAAGAACGATCTCCCTACGGGCAGGCACAAATATCAGATGAAGTATCAGACGGCTCTGGTGGGCGATATCGATACCAACGACAAGGCGAGCCAGCAGCTGATTATCTATCCAGAGAACACCACCCGCACCGACAATGCCACCCATGTGCTGACCCTCCAGATGGGCGTAACACAGGACAACACCAACGACGGCAACAAGCCAACCATTGTTTCCGGTTTCCTCATCGCAGCAGGTAATGCCAGTGGAGCGAATACTTCTGCAAATGGCAGAGGTGGCGGCATCTACGTGGTGAACAGCAACGACGGCAATGCCCAGAGTCGCTTCTTCCGTATTTCGCAATGTAACTTTGCGAACAACTACGGCATGCGCGGCGGTGCCATCTATGTAGATAATTCCTGCACCAACCAGCTGTCAGCCATTAGCTACTGCAGCATTTTTAATAATGTGGCAGGCAAGCGAGGCTCCAGCGAAAACGAAGGTGGCGGTATGTGGATAGACGGAACAGCCACCGTCTACAACTGCAACATCAACAACAATACGAACGGCGGTATCCGACTTTCGAACACATCGAAAATCGTCAACTGTTCTGTTATTGCCAACACCGTATCAGCCGCAGACCTGACCACAGACGGGGCTTCTAACAGCAATGACGGCGGAGCGGTTTACAACACCGTGCTCTGGCATTCCACTGCACTCAGCAAGCAAGACAGCCGTCCTGCCTTCTATTCCTGTGCTTTTCCGGAAGTAGAGGTAACCAATTCCAAGGCCAACACCGACGCTAACGGGAACGTAAGGATCAGCAACGAGAACCACGGCATAGAGCCAGCCCCTTGGTTCAAGCAGAGTGCCGTGACCCAGGGTTACGACTTCTCATTCAGCAGTAACCTGAAGCAATTATACAGCACCGCCTTCACTTTCGAGGAAACCTCTGCCCTTCTGAACAAGGGAAAACTGGAATACTATAAAAATCTTGTAGTTAATGCAACCCTGGAAACAACTTCTACCGACATCATGGGTAGAACACGCTATCAGACAAGCACCATCGACATCGGCGCCTACGAGTATGCCCGCATGAAGGCAGGACGCATCAGATACGTGAAGCCTCAGAAAGAGGGAAAGGGCGACGGATCAACATGGAATGATGCCACGGACGATATCCAGTGGGCCATCAACGATTTGGCAGATAATGCACCAGGCGAGAAAGGCGAAGTCTGGGTAGCAGCCGGAACCTATGTAGTAAAAGACCGCATTACCGATGATACATCATCCCCAGTATCCCTGCTGATGAAGAATGGCATCAGCGTTTATGGTGCATTTAAGGGAACCGAAAAAAGACGTTCCGAGCGCATCGAGGAATCCAAGGATTTAAAGCCATGGGGCTGGAAACAAGAATCCATCATCAGGGGTGCGGAATTCAAGGGAAGCGACGATGCCAACTGGAGTAATAATGACGAAGCCTGGAACATACAGAACAGCGGTTCCTACCATGTGGTATGGTTTGCTCCCTTGCCTGGAGGAAATGCCTTTACCGACGAAGTATATCTTGAAGGCTTCACCATTGAGGGAGGTAAATTTCACGATACGAACAAAGCCGAATACGCCCCAGGCTGTGGTGCAGGCGTTTATATCAACGACCCATCAGCCCGAATGCGCTACTGCACCGTGAGATTCTGTAACCCGGGCATGAAAGAAAGCGGAAGCATCAAGCCACGTGGCGGCGGCATCTACTGCAAGAACGGACAGACGGAAGGTAACCTGGTATACAACTGTTCGGCTTACCAGGGCGGAGGTATCTATATAGACGAAGCCGGCTTCATCACCCGAAGCATGGTAACCAACTGCTCTGCCTATCAGGGAGCGGGTGTATATCTGAATGGTGACGCTAATAACTCAGAGAAAGCCTATTATCAGATTCTTGCCACCTCGGTAATCAGTAACAATACCAGTACCCGAAATGGTGCTGTGTATCTGGATGGTCACGGACTGGTGATTAACAACACCATCGTCAACAACTACACCACCAACACATCAGATGCCGCTGACGAGCTGTCATCCAATACGGGTGGTGTGTATATTAAGAAAAAGGGTCTTCTTGCCAACAACGTCATCTGGAACAACTCGCTGCTCCGGCACAAGTCTGGCACCAGCAACTCAGCGTCCATGGCACAGATTTATGCAGCCAACCCATCAGAAGAGACCGTACAGTTTTACAACAACGCCATCTCGGATGTAAATGCAGCCAAATGGACCAGCTCCTATCAGAGCGGAACCATCTCCATCAACACGTATTACTCGGGCAAGGGATTCGTGATGGGCAAGGAGGCACCTTACAATACGGTGGAAGCCTTCAACGAGAAACGTGGCGTTCTTACAGACATGAAGACGGTGAACTATTACTGGGAAACATTGACAGGTAGCCGACTGCGCAACGTGGGCATCAGCTATGCTCTCCTGCCATCTTCCTACCTGTATCAGCCAAAAATAGACCTGAGCGGAAAAGCTATCAGTTCGGTTCCGTCAGCAGGAGCCTATATGGCTGACAACCACGACCTTGTATTTGAAAAGAATGACAGCAAGAAACGCCTGCGCATCTACTTTGACCGTTCACGAGAACTGGTGGACGGAACAGGACAGTCGTGGGAAAAGAGCTATACCTCATCAACAGTAGATGAAGTACTGGATTATCTTGCCAACATCAAGGATGGAGACAAGGTTCAGGTAGTTACTGCTGACAACACTACGCCAGAGGAATTTACCATCAGCAAGAACAGCGGTTGGGAGTTTGAAATCTGTAGCCGCGAGGGTGTGTTCGAACCGAAGATAGCCTACAAGTGCGAGGAAACAGATGCCAGGTCATGCACCTTCAGCGTTCCACCTTGCCTACTCCCAATTACCGTGTATGGCGGTTATCCAGGATATTCAGAGAATCCGAATCCAAAGGATGAAGACCGTGCCCCTATCAAATACCGCACCGAAGTGAACGGAAACCTGAATGGTTCTGAACTCAACGAGGGCCTCTACCATCTGGTCCGCATCGAAGCGGGTGCCAACATCACCATCGACGGCTATGCCTTTACCCATGCATACGCCGCCGGTACTGCCTACATGCCTTATGGTGGCGGCGTGCTGATAGGCAGCATGGACCAGAGCAGCCAAGCAACCACCGTGAAGCTGAAGAATTGCATCTTTGAGAACAACACGGCGACAGATGGCGGTGCTATCGCTACCATGCCGGATGCCGTGAATGTGAAATTGGAACTGGAAAACTGCGTCATCAATAACAACACAAGCAAGGATCCGCATAATCCAAGTCCATCGGAGCTGCCTTCCATCATCTATCTGAACAAGGCTCAAGGCAGCAACAACAAACTCACACTCAACCACGTGAGCATCATCAACAATGAGGGAGTAGCGCCAGATAACGACCTTGTGAAGGCTACCTCGTATGCTGTAGGAAACAAACTGAACATCAACGGCACATGGGATGGTTCGAAATGCAAGAACAGCACGAATATCAACGATATCAACACTCTGGGAAAAGACGGAGCCCTGAACTTCAGCAACCCAACCAATGAAGTGGGTGCCAAGATGAGCGGCAACGTTTATTACGGAGGCTATTCATCCTTCCGCCCGCTGACCAGTTCTGTACAGGCTGGCCGCATCATCAACAGCGCCCAAGAAAACAATGCAACCACAACAGTCAAGGACATCACCGGCGAAGACCGCAACCTAGGTGGTGTTCCTGACCTGGGTGCATACGAAGCTCTCCTGCCAAAAGCAGGAAAGATTATCTACGTGCGTTCGTACAACCAGAAGTATGAAAGCATCAGCGACGCCAATAATGACGACCAGGACGGCAACCCTAACTTCAATATTCTGAATGAATCAAATACCGAATATGATGGAAGCAGCTGGGACAAGGCTATCATCGGCAACGCTATGTGTGATAATACAAAGGCAAGAAACGGCAATGATTTCTATGAAAAGCAGAGTGACAATACGCTGCTTAGCACCACTATTGACAATACAGATTATAGTCAGACTAACGGCAAGTATCGTTCAGAAACTGACTCTTATGGTGATTTCTGGACTAACTCAGGAAATCAGGACAAGCAGTATCTCTCTGGCTGGGGAACATATAATAAAATCACCAACAACAGAGACGAACGATACATCAGCGGTCTACAATATGCTGTGGAAAGAGCAGCTGAGTTGAATAAAATAAAAAAAGACAGCGTTGTGGTGTGGGTAGGTGCAGGTATCTATACCGACTACAAAGGATTCGTTATCAGAGACAACGTGAAGGTTTATGGCGGTTTCCCATACGAAGGCTACCCAGGAGAAGACGACCGCCATCCGCTGCTGTCACAATACGTGCCGGCACGTAAGGAATACGAAAATCTGGAAAAGACCAAGTATGAAACCATTCTACAGATCAGAAAGGAATCGCCTGTATACTTCAAAAACGGAGATAAGGAAATGTGGTATCAGGAGAAAAATCCTACTGATGGCTCTAATTATGACTTTACAAAAACGTTGATAAACAGCGGGAAAACAGAGCGCCATTATGTTCTCTATCAGCCAGACGTATGCCTTCCTACCTGGTCGCCATCGGGTGATGGAAACGCCTCACGTACTGATGGTAATGCCGTACGCTATAAAGGAACTTTAAAAGACGATAAAAACTACGTGGATTACGAGCATGCCAAATGGGATGGCTTCTCTGTACGTCACGGTTACATCATCAACTATCCTGGTGCCAACCGTGACGGAGGAGCAGGTGTGCGTGTATTCCGAGGTGTAGAACTGGAAAATCTCATCATCGTCAACAACTTCAACCATGGCAGTCGCGTACGTGGTGGCGGTTTGTATATGGACGGCGAGAACAGTAAGATTTCGAACAGTTACCTGCTGAGAAACCTGAGTTATGCCAACAGCAGTGAAAGTTATGGAGGCGGAGCCTATATGATTCAAGGTACCGGATTCAACCTTGTGGTGGCAAACAACCGCTGCTATAACGGAACCTGCTGGGGTGGAGGCATCTTCCTGGAAAGTGCCAAGTTCTACAACAACACCATCGCCTACAATATGGCGACAAACGGAACCGGCATCTATCACTGGCAGGATGCCAAAACCGGAGTTAGCTCACAGCTCTCACTCTACAACTGTATTATCTATGATAATTACGACAACAGTAATAGAAGTGTCACAGATCAAGTAAACTCAGCTGCATCGGGCAAGATGAATCCATCCCACAACTGCTACATGAACAGTGGTAACATCAACAACAAATTCCAGGAAAGCGATGGAAATTTCACTGGCACAAATTTGGCTTTCCCATTTGAAGACCAGACCTACGAAAGTGGAAACAATTTCCGCTTCCGCAATGCCCGACTGAAGAACAACTTCCGTCTGTACGAGGCGGGTGGTTTGACGGGTAACAAGTGTCTGAATGGTGGAACCACAAATGTAGGAAATGGAATCATCCTTCCGGAAACCGATATGGACTATACCAACCGTATCAAGGACTGCGCCATTGATATCGGTGCCTACGAGGCTGACAATAATGCCAATATCGCACCACAGAAAAAGACAAACAGCGCAAATATTATAGATTACATTTATTATGTAACCCAAAACGGATGGGGAAACAGAAGTGGAGACAGTCCGGAAAACGCTGCCTGTGCTGACAAGCTGCAGAGTGTGCTGACCGCTGCCGGCGAGAAATTTAAAACAGCGAACCAAGGCATTACAGATAGCAACCTAAAGCATCAGGTGTTTGTAAAAGTGGCAGGTTATCAGGCTGATGAAACCGGAAAGCGCTTTACTTATCATGCCAACACACTGGCAGACCCTAGCGATCCGCAGAGTTATACCTTCCTGATTCCTAACGGAGTATGCCTGATGGGTGGTTACTATGAGGGTGACCAGGAAGGAGGAAAGCTGAAAGATGGAACCGCCAATTGGGATAATGACAAACGCGACTGTATCAGCACATACCAGACGGTATTAAGTGCCATAACCGAAGTAAAAGAAGGTTCTGCCGTTAACCAGGAGGTGAACGGCTACCACACCGTGTGCTTCGGCAAATGGCCTACGGGCAACTATGACGACTACAACACCACTGCCCTGACAGAGAATACCATCATAGATGGCTGTCGCCTGATAGACGGTAACGCAAGCGACAAGTCGGGCTTCAAGAGTATGGGTGGTGCAGCCATTGTGCCAAGAAAGGCACATGTACGCAACTGTGAGATTTCCGACTGTCAGGCTACCCAAGGCGGTGCTCTCATGTTGCTGAAAGGTAGCATCGTAAGCGGTAGTGTCATCGTAAGAAACAAGGCACAGAAAGGTGGTGCCATCTATGCACTTCGTTCCAACGACAAGAACGAAGACACCAAGAACTACCATGCCTACGTCATCTCATGCACCATCGCCAGAAACGAGGCAACCATTGGCGGCGGAATCTACCAGGAGGAAAACTCCCTGATTGGCGGTAACTCCGTGATATGGGGAAATTCGGCACAGACCGACAACAACATCAGCGGTGATGTGAACTATCAATCTTACGACTATCTGCAGGGACTGGGAGAATATACGGAGAAATTCTATCCATACAACTATTGTTTCGTAGAGAAGATGGCGTTGCCAGCCAACAGAATGAACACGGAGATGACTAGCGATCTTGACAGTTACTTCAACGACAACAAAATCTTCAAGCCTCGTGCCTATTCACCATTGATTGACAACGGAGTTTTGGAAGAATACGTAACTGCATGGAAGGATTATGGTATCAGCAGCTACGATATTACCGGCAAGGAAAGAACCATGACCAAGCAACAGACAGCAGGTGCATACACATCTGATCTGCCTGCGTTTGATAATACCAAGCTTCTGAAGCGCCTGTTTGTTTCTCAGACAGGTGGTGAGATTGTAACAGAAGAAGAGAAGGCAAAGTATTATGGCCGCTCCTTCCTAACTCCTTTCAACAGTCTTGAAGCAGCCCTCGACTATATCAATGAGGCTAGAGAAGAGGGAGTAGCTGATGAAACTACCCACTTCGAGATTCTGATGACAGGCGGAACCTATAAGCCGAGCAAGATGCGACAGAATAAAGATCTTTCGCAAGAGCAGAACACGATAGACCGCCGCTTGCAGAGTTTCACCATCCCTGTGAACGTAGATATCTTCGGCAGTTTCTCGAAAGATGACCTGTATTCTTCAACTCCAGTTAATCCTACTACGGGAGAAGAAGCTGGAGATAAGTTTACAAGCTTTGGAGGTAATACTTTGACTCCAGATGGAGACATCAAAGACATCTTGGCTAACCGCAACAAGAACTACATGACCGACAACAATAAGAACGGATTGATAGAGCCATGGGAGTTCCAGAATCCTACGATTCTTTCCGGTGACATCAAGGCATCGGAAAAGGAGCGTAATGTATATCATGTAGTCTACAGCAATGCGGGCACCACAGGTACTTCGGCAACATTGAACAATGAAGTGGTATTAGACGGTATTACCATCATGAATGGTGAAACCATGACACAGCTGAAGAAAGAAGAAGGAGGAACTAACGAAGTTGCCGAGATTGGTCGTGGAGGCGCTATCTACACCAACCGCGTGAACTATACATTGAACCGTTGCCGACTGATCAAAAACTCCGGTCTGCATGGCGGAGCTATCTATGCCAACAATGCAAGTCTGGACATCATCGGCAGTACAATCAGCGGCAATAGAGACGTATCAGAAAAGGCTAGTCAGGATGTCATCACCGAACCAGGTAAGGGTGGAGCCATCTATCTCTATCTCACAGAATCTGAGAATGGAAACCTGCATATCGTCAACTCGCTCTTAGCCAACAATGATGTAACTTGTGGCAGATATACGGGCACAGAAGTTTCGCAAGGCGGAGCCATCTACATCCGTAGAGCAAACGATGCTGGCAGTATGGCTGCGGGCTATCAGGATGCCTACATCGTAAACAGCCTCATCGTGAACAACAAGGCAAAGCAAGATGGAGCCATCCATGTGGAGAACGAGGTGAAAAATGGTACGATTACACCTATATTATATAATACCGCCATTTGGGGTAATGAATCTACAGATAATAGTGTGCTCCTCCAAAGAGATCACATGCGCAACTGCGCCTGGGATAAATTACCTGCTTCTACAGTTTCTCCTGCAACCGATGGCAACATCAAGCTGAACAAGGAGAACATCGCATCGGATGGTCCACGCTTCACAGCGCCTACAACGACAAAGGGTTACGAAGGTTATACACAGGATGCCAAGTGGAATCCACAGGCTATCTCTGTGCTTACAGATGCAGGTGATGGAAAGAAGGATGCAGACGATACAAACGAGAGTGGTAAATATCAGAAATGGTGGAGTATGCACAATAATCGCCTTAAGGAATATGGTTATCGATCTGAGTATATCCGTTCTGCTAACAGCAGTAAGGAATACTACAGATACGTTGGTCCGAAAGACGAGAAAGGTGTAGTGAGAGAAAAGCCTATCGACATCGGCATGTATGAATTCCAGTATGTATTCAAGTTTACAGACTTAGAAAAGGTTTATATCGGTACGGAAGAGAAAGGAAATGGCGATGGTAGCAGTTGGGATAACCAAAGCACCGACCTTCGTGGTGCCATCATTGCCATGGCTAACCCTTCTGGCAACGTATCTGCAGGTACTACAACCAACAACAACAGAAAGGTGTTTGTACGTGGAGGTACTTATTATTCGCCAACCTACTCTAGCGGCGATGCCTTCTCTCTCATTGTGAACAATGACGAAAAGGCTAAGTATATAACATCGATTGAACTTGTAGGTGGTTGTACAGGCTCGAAGAATGCTGACGGAACAGAGGTGCAAGACTTCAGCAAGCCTTCGGTACTCATTGAGAACCCAGCAAAGGTGGGCGAAACCAAAAACTTGCTTAATATCGTAACGAATGGTAAGCCGGTGACTATTTCCGGTTTCACATTCCAGAACCAGAGTGGTGTGGGAGTAAATGCGAAGGTTAACAATGATCAAGCCGGAAAGGGAGAAAAAATGAGGCTCCATCATTGTGCCTTTAGAGAGAATAAAGGAACCGGAATGAAGGTAGACAACACCCTGGGGGATGGCATACACATGTGGAATGTACTGTTTGCAGATGGTATCGGAGATGGTCTTACTATTGACGGTTCACAATCAGCAGACATAACAAATGCCACATTTGTCAACAATACAGGCACTGCGGTTAGTGTAACAGACAACGTGTATAATTCTGTCGCCTGGAAGAATGGTTCTCAAAATCTGAATACAGATAACAAAAATGTCGTGATAGCTAGTTCTATCGAGAATGGTGATGTGCTAAATGGTCCGAACTTTGTTGATCCCAATAACGGTGACTATAGAATTCGACCTAGCCTCAAGTTACTTGATCAAGGAAGCAACGACAAATATCAGCAAAATGCTAATATAAACTCCGAAAAGGACTTGGGCAATACTGCCCGTCTGATTGGCGACAACATAGATATCGGTGCATACGAGTGTGACACGAAGATGATTCAGATTATCTATGTAAAAGAAGGTTCTGCAGTTACAGGAACAGGTGAAAGCTGGGAAAGCCCAACCAACGACCTGCAAGGCGCCATCAACCTGGCTGAGCTTTATGCCAACAAGAATGCAGGTAAATATGGCTACGTCTTCGTAGACAGGAATATGAAGGCTGATAACGTGAACATCAGCATGCCTGGTGTCAAGATGTTTGGTTCGATGCGCAAAGAAAAAAGTTCTAAAACAGAACCAGAAGCTATCGTGCAGGATCTCCTTACTCAGAGAAAAGGAATCATTGAGTTTGCCAGTCAGTCTACCATCAATGGACTGACACTCAACAGCGGAACTACAGATACCAGAATGTGTCTTGTTGATGGATTCAAGGTTTCGGGCAACGTCTGCCTCCAGGGCAACAGTATGCTCTCTACTTCTATCCTCGATGCAAAAGCAAAGGTAACAGGCGATGCAAGTGGTTTGCTCTACAACAGTCTGGCGTTAGGAACCGTGAAAGACGTGAAGTCTGTCAATGTAACTGCTTCCGGCGCATTACCATCATTGACAGGTAGTGCTGTCAACAGATCATCTGTAACCACCTATAATAAATATGTGAAAGATGATTATTGGAAGTACCAGCTTGACGAGACAGACAATGCCAACATCAACGCTAACACAGACGCAAGCAAAACTCAAGAATGCATCGACATGGTGATGCACAACCATGACCTTGCCGGCAACCAACGCATCAGAGGTAAGGTTGATAACGGATGTTTCGAGACTTGGTATCTAACAAAAGATGCAGAAGCAAAGAAATCAGATTATCCTCATGGTAAATCTGTGATCTATGTCATGGCAGAAGACAAGGAGCTGAAGCTCGACAACACATTCTATACAGAGACGAATCCGTTCAGCCCAGGCTTCCTACTCTTGAAGCACCACGCTGGTTTAAGAGGCAACAACAGTTATGTAAACCTCACCAACTTTGCCGTGGAAAGAAACTTGAAGGCAAGAACCAACTTCTTCTCCATGCCTTTCAAGGCTACCAATATGGAGGTTGAGGGCACAAATAATCCTGCTGATGGTAGCGTAGTAGCCTACTACTATAATGCAGCTACTCGTGCCAAGTACGACTATAAATTTGACAAAAACGATAGTAAAGCATGGGTAAAGGGCGTAGACAACCAGCGAAACTTCACCGCAGGTTTCAGAATGGAAGCTAATGGCAAGATGACCGTCCGTTTCTACGGAACCAGTTACACGGAGAAAGACGGTAGCACCAACAAGAGCCTGCTGGATAAGATTACCCTGGTACAGAACAATAACCAGCAACCATGGTCGAGCAGCAATGGTGGCGGCTTGAAGTTCACCCACAAGGAGAACATGGGCTGGAACCTCTTCGGGTCTCCTTATCTCTGCGCCATGAACTATAGCGATATGGAATATGGCAGAGTCATCTACCAATGCGAAGAAAACGGCAGCTACAAGGCTATCAATACGGATGGTGTAACAACCGGCTACATCCCAGCGATGGATGCCGTGTTTACGCAGACTGCCACTCTGGATAATTCAGAAATCGTGATAGTAGGACATTCGGAAGCAAGGGCAACAACAGCCTATCAAGCAACCCGAGCCCTCGACATCGCCATCACACAGAGCAACAGAAACAGCAGAGCCGGCAACGGCACTCCTGCAGATGACCAGCTCCAGTTGAACGCAGTTCCTGCTCAGGAGGCGAAATCAGACTTCGACCTGGGAAGCGACGGCGTAAAATGGATGACCAGCCAGAATGCTCAGATCTATGCAACCCGCAACGGCGGACGCTACTCGCTCCTCTCTGCCATCAGCATTGAAGCAGAACAGAGCATCGGCATCAGTCTGCCGGAAACGGGTGAATACACCATCAGCATTCCTGAAGAATGCGATGCCAGCGAATACGAAACCGTATGGCTGAAGGACAAGGAAACCGGAAAGGCTATAGACCTGAAGGAAGACGATTACCGATTCCATGCAAGCCAGGCAGGCGAGCAGAACCATCGCTTCACCATCAGTTTCAACCGCATGGCAACCGACATGAAGTCAGACATCAGCATCCAGGCTATCGGATTCAGAACCATCGTCCTCAAGGGACTCCAGCCGAACGACCTCATCAGCGTGTATGCTGCCGATGGCGTTCTCGCCCTCCAAAAGAAGGCAAAGGCTGAGAAGGAACAGGTTCGCACAGCCATCCAGGGCAACGTAATCGTAGAAGTGACACGAGGCGGCAAACAGGTGGCAGTAAGGAAGATTGCCCTGAAATAAGGGATGAGGACACGGACGAAGACTGAAAAGAATGAGATAAAAACCAGTCAAAACAGTCGGAAAGCCGTAAAAGAACGGAATAAATGTTAATAAAGCGCAGAGATAATCGCTAGTTTCAATAATTGGCATTATCTTTGCGCTTTGTATTTGCACAACAATTAGAAAATAAAACTATGACAGAAAAGGAAATGTACAATCTGATTAATAATCAGAATGAACAGCAAAGCAACGGCTTTGCTATCAATGAGAAGGAGCGTGGATTGAGCGGCGTGTTCTCCGCACTGATGCGCAAGGTTTATACATGGATGACCCTGGCTCTCGTTATTACGGGTGTTACTGCATACGGCGTGGCTGCCAGCCCAACCCTGATGATGACGCTGATGACAAGCCGAGGCTTGCTCTTCGGACTGGTAATCGCTGAACTCGCCCTGGTATTCATTATCACAGGTGCCCTGAACCGCCTGTCGCTAAGCACGGCTACCCTGCTCTTCATCGTCTACTCGGTATTGAACGGAGCGATGCTCTCTTCCATCTTCGTGGTTTACACGATGACCAGCATTGCCAAGGTGTTCTTCATCACAGCCGGAACCTTCGGTGCCATGGCTGTATATGGTTACACCACCAAGAAGGACCTGACCTCGATGGGCAAGATTCTCTTCATGGCTTTGATTGGTTTGATTATCGCCACCGTAGTAAACATGTTCCTGAAGAGTTCTGGATTTGACTACATCCTGAGCTACGTGGGTGTTGCTATCTTCACCGGTCTTACAGCATGGGATAGCCAGAAGATTAAGCACATGCTCCAGACACAGTACGACATGAGCGAAGGTGCTCAGAAGTTGGCACTCATCGGAGCCTTGACATTGTACCTCGACTTCATCAACCTGTTCCTCTATCTGCTTCGCATCTTCGGAAGCAACAAGGAATAAGATTTCAGTTATCTGATTTCTGAAGTTAAAATCAGAATATAGGAATCAGCAGTTTTTCTTAGTATATAAAAAAAGCAGAGGTTGGCTTGCCCTCCACGGGTTAGCCAACCTCTTTATGTGTTCTATCAAAAGCAAATGATAAGTAAACCTAATCTAGAAAATTCTGATGCAAAGATAAGCTTTTTCTCCGAAAGTCAGGCTTCATTTGGTAAAAAAAAGAAGCCATTTGAACAAAAAGTATCTTTTTTATTGTCTGTTACCAAAACTCATTTCGTAAAAAACATGCATTCATTTCGTAAATTCAGTTGGTTTACAATCATTTACAGAGCATTTCTAAATTCATTAGGCGAACAGCCATAAGCAGAAGAAAAGACTCTTCTAAAGGTGGAAAGGGAATTAAATCCCGACTTCTCTGAAATCTCCAGAATGGAAGATTCTGAGTTTCGAAGCAGATTTTCCGCATAACGGAGGCGGTAATTGTTCACGAAATCATAGAACGTGCTGCCATTCTCCTGATTGAAATACCTGCTGAGATAAGTGCGGTTGGTGCCCACCATGTGTGCCACATCCGAGAGCTTGAGTCGCGGATTGAGATAGATTTTCTCCACTTCAAAGAGACGCTGCACCTCGGTGGCGAGACCTTGCTTTTCCTCTTCACTCTCTTGCGGAGCAGCTTCTGCATGCGCTGCCTCCACATCCTTCAGTTCATCAATCACCGACTCATGTCGATACACAAAGTAACAGATGAACATCCAGATAGCCAGGGAGCAGACCATATAAAGATTGTCGAAGCCTCCGTCGATGACAAAGCAGCTCAAGGTCCAGATAATCAGGATGAGGAAGAAACTGCCAAGGATGGCAAGGAGCCAGGAAAGGTTGATGTTCTCCTGATAGGAGAAACGCTCCTTGAGCTGGCGATGATACCTGCGGATGAGGAAGAAGAGTACAACGAAGGTGGTGACGCCATAAACGGCACCCCATACCGAGAGAATATAAAAATAGATGTTGGCACCCGAGATGAGAAACAAGAGCGGAAGCAGCACAAAAGGCAACTCCAGCACCACCGCCTTGGTCCAGGTGGTCCATCCCGGTTTTACCAGTTCCATCAGCACAAAGCTATAGAACGGAATGATAAACATATCGACAGCGGAGGTGAAATACCATCCCTCCGTACTGCCGAAACCCTTGTAGTAGAAGAGCACGAGGTCTTTCAGGCACTGTGCGTCCGCTATCAACATCAAAAGCATGATGAGGCGGAAGAGCCGTTCACTGCCCTTACGCCAAAACATCCATGCCATCATGGAAAAGAACATCATGCTCATTCCATAAATAAAACTCGTTACAGCATCCATATACTTATCTGTTAATTGATCTAGTTGCCAGGCTTACGCCTACAGTATTAATTTCTATGATTCTATTATTTCAATTCAAAAAGCAGTTGCCCTCCACTCACTATCTGCTGGTGAGAGAGGCGATAACCATTCAGTGGTTTTCCGTTAAGAGAGGTAGACTGGATGAGGTAGCTGCCTGCATCCTTTCTTCGGGCTGACAAGATGAACTTCTTTCCGTTTTCCAGATTCAGCGTCACCTTGTCGAAACCTGGCGTACCTATATAATAATAAGGTGTGCCAGGACAAACCGGGTAGAAACCCAGGGAGGAGAATACATACCATGCCGACATCTGACCCGCATCATCATTGCCCGACAAACCGCCCGGGGTATCATTATACTCCGTCTGCAGGATGTGGTGCACCCATTGCTGGGTCTTCTCCGGAGCTCCGGCAGCATCATAAAGATAGGCTATCTGATGGCAAGGTTCGTTGCCATGCCAGTACCATCCCTTGTCGAACATCCTATCCAGGCGGTAGATGACCTTATCTTCTGCCTTCTTCTCCTTCTTATCCATCGGTTTGCTATGGCGGATCACATCAAACAATCCTTCCGGATTCTGGGGCACATACCAGGTATAATGACAGGCAGCACCCTCGGTGATGAAGCTCTGGCGATGAACCAGGTCTTTATTGTTCAGCCATTTTCCATTCTCATATCTGCCATCCGCCCAACCCGAGACGGGGTTGATGACATTGCGCCAATTCTCTGAACGGCGCATCAGTTCGTTGTAATCTTCCTGATATTTCTGTCGCTGCGAAGCATCCCTGCAGGAATCCATCAACGCCTTCGCCATCTGCGCCACGGCAAAATCATCGTAGGCATACTCCAGGGTGCGTGAAGTCTGCTCGTTGGTATGATAAGCTTCCTCCACCATATCCTCCAAAGGAATGTAGCCATTATTGATATACGACTGGATGGCACGGCGTCCCTTTCCATCCTGATACTCCTTATATATATAAGGTGTAGAGAAAGCATTCATGCGCATTCCCTCGTAAGCCTTCTGCGCATCGAAGTTGCGGATTCCCTTGATGTAGGCATCGGCAAGGGCGGCACTGGCATGGTCGCCTATCATCGCAGCCGTATAACTGTTCCAACATGGGAAGGCAGGAAGCCAGCCACGGTTCTGATACATCCCGACCAGCGACTGCATCATCTCGCCCGAACGCTTCGGGGTGATAAGCGTATAGAGCGGCAATTCAGCACGATAGATGTCCCACATGGAGAAATCATCATATCTGATTTCATCACCCACATCACTCACTTCGTGAGGGAGGAAGGAACAGCGATACAGGGCACCGTAAAACTGGTTGACCTTTGCCTGGTCGCTATGCTCCACATCGATGGTATGCAGACGGTCGCACCACAAATCGGCAGCAAACTGCATCATGCTATAGAAATCCAAGCCGCCATAGTTGTAGTTCTCGGCATTGAGATTTGCCAGGGCTTTCTCGCGGGAGGTGAAGGAAGTGCCCGACATCCACTCCATCGCCTTGCCCGCCTTTCCACGGAAAGTGAGCCAGGCACCGATGCGTGGCTTATCCTGCATCTTCAAGCCCTTGCTAATTCTGTTGTCACCTTCGAACACTCCGTAATCCACCAGGTCTCTGGCATCGTAAGCCAGCACGAAGTGACCGCTGAAACCAGCCGACTCGCCCCATCCCTGGTAAATGCGATGCACCGGATTATAGCCATACACCACATGATTGAGGGTATCAATCTCGATGTAGCCCTGCCCTTCATCACTATTCGGATTGATGACCAGACGCACCAGCTGGTCCTTTTCGGGAGTGACACGGAGGATGGAGGTATGGCTCAATGCCGTCATCTCAGCCTTGAGATGCTCCTTCTTCAGATTCACCGCATAGTAATGAGGATGCGAAACCTCATCGGCATGACTGAAAGGAGTGGCGCGCTGCTCGGGCTGGAGCCTCAGCTCATTGCCCAGGGCGGCAACGGTAAAGGAACCGTAATCCTGCATGCAGCCACCCACTATCCAATGGCTGCAGCGGAAACCCTGCAAAAGGGAGTCCTTATAATAATAAGGTGCGATGCACTTCTGTTCGGTATCCTGGGTCTGCGGAGTCCAGAAGTTCTGACCGTTCGGAACGAGTACGGCAGGCAGGGTCTGTCCATGCTCCTCACTGCCCTTGCCAAACAGGCCGGCACTCAGGGTGTTGGCCTGTGCCGTGCCCACCATCGTGTTGATGGCATTCAGCTGGCGGATGTGCTCCAGGTTGTGGATACGTTCGTGCATCTGCTTCTTCCACTGGTTCCAGGGATAGTAGCACGTGCCATACTCCACCTGCGAGAGGATATTGATCTTGATGTCCTTCTCATTGAGCATGAACTTCACCAAGACGGAATCCTGGGCATTCTTATAGAAAATCATCTGCAGATTCGCTGCCATCGGAACCACCCTATCCATCCTGTCCACATCATCGCCCAATACCACCTGTTCCTCATCATCCTTGGCACTTGGAGGAAGATGGGCGGTATTGAAGAGGAGCGAAAGCAGGCGATAGAGTGCCGTATCGTGACCGAAGCGGAGAGTTGCCGACGACTGGCGAGCACGCAGGGCGGCATCAGCCTCAGCCTCGATGTTCTGCCAGAGCGGAATGGCACAACGTGCAGGAATCGACTCGTTGGTAGGTTCGTTGCCATTGACGATGGTCATGCGACGATTGTTTGCCTCATAGATGGCTTGGAACTCCTCATCCGTGAAGAGGGCATTCAAGGCTTCTTCTATGTCGATAGGATAAACCGGGAAATTCAAGCCCACATCCTGGATGGATGAAGTGATGGCATGCATCTCGACCATCAGTTTCATCGGTTCATCTATCTTCGAGATGTCTTTGAAGAGTTGACGGAGAAATCTGTCGGGAGAAATCAGAGGTTCCACCTTGGTTCTGCTTGCCAGCGCCTTGATTTCGGGAGAAACGTGGGCTATCCATGCCATATCAGCAGAATCGGTCTTCACATCCAGGTTCAACTGGGGCTGGAGGAGCTGTAGTTCCGAAGTAAAGGCTTGCATACTCCTGGCACAACGGTCGGAGATGCTGGAACGTGCCTTCACCTGATTGCCGGCAGCAAAGATTTGCGGAAAGTGGGCAAACATTCGTCGGGCGATGCCCTGATGCTGAAGTGCACCGAGCCGGGTGAGCTTTCCACCATTTCCCCTGGCATTCTCCCACATTCTTGTCAGCATTCCCTTCACCTGCAGTCCGAGCGGAGTGAGATTACTCTCATCCTCGAAATGCCTGCATATCCATACATAACGGTCGTCATGCGCCATCCATCGGGAACCGTGGCGACCGTAATGACTGACATAAAAAGGAGTAAATCCGGCAGGAATAAGACCCGACGAAGGAATCAGGGAATCCTTGAGAGCATGCTTTTGGGAATCTGGCAAAGCGCCTTTCAAGGAATCAAGCACGCAGCAGGAGTCTGTCCCGAAAGTTCCAGTCTGCGCTGACGGACCTCCGGGATAGGCGAAATAAATGCCCCCCATCTGATGACGGGTTTGTGCTTGCATGGAAAGGATGCAACCTAACCATATATATAATAATGTAACTATTCTGTTCATTGTAGTTTACTTACTCATTGCATCAATGAGGAATACTTTGCAAATATAAGCAAAAAAATCAATATCTGCAATTTTTCTACGTAGAAAATACACTTTGAAGACGAAATTTCTACACTTTTCTTTCATTATCTGGAAGAATGAGGAAGAAGAAGACAGAGTGCAAACACGCCGTATGCATAAATATACTGCATAAAACATGCATAAAACCTAACTTTTAAAACATTTTATCGCTTAAAATGCATTTTTCCTAATATTTATTTGGCAGTTTCGCATATTTTGTGTAATTTTGCAACGGCAAACGAATAAAAATACAACGTATGAAGGTAAAAAATAGCAGATTGGAAACATTGAAGATGCTCATCTCTAGTCAAGAGTTGAGTTCGCAGGATCAACTCTTGCAAGCGCTCGCCCAGGAAGGATTTGAGATTACGCAAGCCACATTGAGCCGCGACCTCAAGCTACTGAAGGTAGCCAAGGCAGCTTCATCCAGCGGCAAATACACATACGTACTTCCGAACGATGCACTCTACAAGCGGGTATCCAACCATATCCCGATCAGCAACATGGCAATGGGAACAGGATTCCTCTCCATCAACTTCTCGGGCAACATGGTAGTTATCAGAACCCGACCGGGATATGCCAGCAGCATTGCCTACAACATTGACAACAGCGACATCACCCAGATTCTGGGAACCATCGCAGGAGATGACACCATCTTCCTCGTCAAGAAAAAGGGAATTACAGAAGAAGAGATCATCAATGCACTTTCGGTGGTTATTCCTGAACTCAGTCTGCACGACTGATTCAACCCATAAATAAGAAATAGAAACAAGAACATTATTAAATATTTAAGAGAAAATGGAAGAAGTTAAAGTAATGGTGGCTGACGAAAGTCACATCAAATACATCGACACCATTCTGACTACAATCGCAGAAGCAGCAAAGAAACGTGGTTCAGGTATCGCCAAGCGTTCACCTGAATATGTGGCTACCAAGATGCGCGAAGCCAAGGCTGTCATCGCACTCCAGGGCGATAAGTTCGCAGGTTTCAGCTACATCGAAACATGGGGCAACAAGCACTATGTCACCACATCAGGTTTGATCGTTCACCCAGACTTCCGTGGTATGGGACTGGCTAAGCGCATCAAGAACCTGACCTTTACGCTCGCCCGACAGCGATGGCCTCATGCCAAGATTTTCTCTTTGACTTCCGGTTCGGCTGTCATGAAGATGAACACCCAGCTGGGTTATCTTCCTGTTACCTTCGCCGACCTGACCGACGACGAGTCATTCTGGCGGGGTTGCGAGGGTTGCATCAACGTAGATGTCCTCCATCGCACCAACCGCAAATACTGCATCTGCACCGCCATGCTCTTCGACCCAGAGGAGCATCTGCCTATCAAGCTTCCTCAGGAAGTGATTGAGAGAATCCGCAAGATTGACGGTCCTTCTGCAGAAATCTAAATCCTTATATATAATAAGGTGTTGGCAAGAATGCCATCTAAATATTATTCACCACATATTAAACATAAAATAAAATGGCAAATAAGAAAGTTGTAGTCGCTTTCAGCGGCGGTCTCGATACATCATACACAGTAATGAAATTGACCCAGGATGGCTGGGATGTTTATGCAGCATGCGCTAACACAGGTGGTTTCTCTGCCGAGCAGTTGAAGACCAACGAGGAGAACGCATATAAGTTGGGTGCCAAGGCATACGTCACTCTCGACGTTACCCATGAGTATTACGAGAAATCATTGAAATACATGATTTTCGGTAATGTGCTCCGCAACAACTGCTACCCTATCTCTGTATCTTCAGAGCGTATCTTCCAGGCTATCGCCATCGCACGTTACGCCAAGGAGATTGGTGCTGATGCCATCGCTCACGGAAGTACAGGTGCCGGCAACGACCAGATTCGTTTCGACATGACCTTCCTGGTTATGGCTCCTGGTGTAGAGATCATCACATTGACCCGTGACAAGGCACTTTCCCGTAAGGAGGAGGTTGACTACCTGAACGAGCACGGCTTCTATGCAGACTTCACCAAGTTGAAGTATTCTTATAACGTAGGTATCTGGGGAACCAGTATCTGCGGTGGTGAGATTCTCGACCCAACCCAGGGTCTTCCAGAGGAGGCTTACCTGAAGCACGTTACTGCCAAGGAAGAAGAGGCTGAGCTGAAGATTACCTTCGAGAAGGGTGAGATTGTGGCTGTCAACGGCGAGAAGTTTGATGATAAGATTGCTGCCATCCAGAAGATTGAGGAGATTGGTGCATCTTACGCCATCGGTCGCGACTGCAACGTGGGTGACACCATCATCGGTATCAAGGGTCGTGTAGCTTTCGAGGCTGCAGCTCCTAAACTCATCATCGAGGCTCACCGCCTGTTGGAGAAGAGCACATTGAGCAAGTGGCAACAGTACTGGAAGGACCAGGTAGGTAACTGGTACGGAATGTTCCTCCACGAGAGTCAGTACCTGGAGCCAGTGATGCCGGATATCGAGGCAATGCTGACTTCTTCTCAGCGCAACGTAAACGGTACAGCTATCCTGAAGCTTCGTCCATACAGTTTCCAGACTGTAGGTATCGACTCACCAGACGATTTGACCAAGTCTAAGCTCGGTGAGTATGGCGAGATGCAGCACGGTTGGACAGCAGAGGATGCGAAGGGCTTCATCAAGGTTTCTTCAACACCTTTGCGTGTTTACTACGGTATGCACCCAGACGAACAGCGTTAATTCACATTAGCAAGACACTTCAAACAGACACTCTTCACTTAAATTATGGTAAAAGTAGGTATTTTAGGAGCAGCTGGTTATACAGGAGGTGAGTTGATTCGCCTCCTTATCAACCACCCAGAGGCAGAGATTGTATTCGCCAACAGCGAGAGTAACGCCGGCAACCTGGTGGCTGAGGTTCACGAGGGATTGTATGGCGAGACTGACTTGAAGTTTACCGCCGAGATGCCTTTCGACCAGGTGGATGTTATCTTCTTCTGCTTCGGTCATGGCAAGAGCGAGGCGTTCCTGAAGGAGCACAATGTTCCGGAGAACGTGAAGATAATCGACCTGGCACAGGACTTCCGTCTTGCCCCTGAGACTGTAGTTGCTACCCAGCAGCCAACCCCAGCCGCTCACGATTTTGTATATGGTCTTCCAGAAATAAATGAATCAAAAATAGCCGTAGCTCAGCACGTGGCAAACCCAGGTTGTTTTGCAACCTGCATTCAACTTGGTTTGTTGCCTGCTGCTAAGATGGGCCTCATCAACAGCGATGTATCTGTCAATGCCATTACCGGTAGCACCGGCGCTGGTCAGAAGCCAGGTGCCACTACCCATTTCTCATGGCGCAACAACAATATGAGCATCTACAAGGCATTCAACCATCAGCACGTGCCAGAGATTCGTGAGAGTCTGAAGCAGACACAGGGTTATCTCGATGCAGCCATCGACTTCATCCCTTACCGTGGCGACTTCGCCCGTGGCATCTTCGCTACAGAAGTGGTGAAGACCGACAAGCCAATCGAGGAAATCGTGGCAGGTTACAAGGAGTTCTACAAGAATGCCAAGTTCACCCACTATGTGGATAAGGCTATCGACCTGAAGCAGGTGGTGAATACCAACAAGTGCCTGGTTCATGTGGATAAGTATGGCGATAAGCTCCTGATTACTTCCTGCATCGACAATCTCTTAAAGGGCGCCGTGGGTCAGGCAGTTCAGAACATGAACATCATGTTTGGTCTCGACCAGACAGCAGGTTTGAAACTCAAGCCATCAGCATTTTAGATAAAAGAATTCGGAAGAACGGATGAAAAATCATTCGTTCTTCTATCATAAAAAAAAAGTTTATCACAAGATAACTCTATGAGTTGTTTTTCTTAAAACATAGATTTAACATGAAACTTTACGACGTATATCCTCTTTTCGATATTAATATAGTAAAAGGTAAGGGCTGTAAGGTATGGGACGACAAGGGTCAGGAATATCTCGACCTCTATGGCGGTCATGCCGTTATCAGCATCGGTCATTGCCATCCTCACTATGTGGAGATGCTCACCAACCAGTTGAACAACCTGGGTTTCTACTCCAACTCTGTCATTAACAAGTTGCAGGTGAAACTCGCTGAGCGTCTGGGCAAGGCTAGCGGTTATGAAGATTATCAGTTCTTCCTCATCAACTCGGGTGCCGAGGCAAACGAGAATGCCTTGAAACTGGCTTCTTTTACCAACGGCAGAACCCGCGTGCTCTCTTTAGAAAAGGCATTCCACGGCAGAACATCCCTTGCCGTAGAGGTAACAAATAATCCAAAAATCATCGCACCTATCAATGACAATGGTCACGTAACCTATCTTCCTATCAACGATCTGGAGGCATGGGAGAAGGAACTCGCCAAGGGCGATGTATGTGCTTGTATCATCGAAGCTATTCAGGGCGTAGGTGGTTGTAACATGGTAACTCCTGAGTTTGCTCAGGGCTTGCAGGCAGCCTGCAAGAAATACGGCACCATCCTGATTTGCGATGAAATCCAGTGCGGTTATGGTAGAAGCGGTAAGTTCTTTGCTCACCAGTGGTTGGGCATCAAGCCAGATCTCATCACCGTAGCCAAGGGTATCGGCAATGGTTTCCCTATGGGTGGCGTGTTGATTTCTCCAGAGTTTACTCCTGTATATGGTCAGCTGGGTACTACCTTCGGCGGCAACCACCTGGCATGTACAGCAGCCCTCGCCGTTCTCGATGTATTCGAGAAGGAGAACCTGGTACAGAATGCGCATGAGGTTGGTGAATATCTCATCGCCCAGCTGAAGGAGTTGCAGAAGCGCAACAGCCATATCACAGAAGTTCGTGGCCGTGGTTTAATGGTAGGAGCCGTACTCGATATTCCTCACAAGGAAGTTCGCAGCAAGCTCATCCACGAGCAGCACTGCTTCACCGGTTGCGCCGGCACCAACATCCTCCGTATCCTCCCTCCATTGGTATTGACCAAGGAGAATGTGGATGACTTCATCGGAAGATTGGAAACCGTATTGAAGGAAGTATAAACCCATTGAGATAAGGATATAAAGAAAACTCAACCCATAAAAGAAATAGGAAACACTCCTATCTTGAGCAGCAAGCCCTTTGCGGTTTGCTGCTTTTTTGTTCCCCTTATTGGAAAACAGACAATAAAGACAACAGGCTCTCAATAGAGAACTGCGATTATGCCGAAATACTGCGACACGCTGTCATAGTCATGGATTATACGTATAATTTGATATCTATCCATATTTACCTCCTCATTTTAAATAGTAATCACGCTGCAAATATACACCTTTTATTTTTTATCTCCAAACATTCCTGCCTAAAAGTGCAAACTGTTATAATTACTACTTAAAGCCAATCTATTTTCTGCCCTTCACTATCTGCTCAAAATGCAGCTGCCCCCATTCTATGACGTAGCCTATTTCTCGCAAGAAGTCCTTGGCTATTGGTGTGAGAGAATATTCCACCCTTGGAGGAACTTCTTCAAATCTCTCTCTTGTAACAAGTCCTTCTTGCTGTAGATAATCAAGCGTGGACGCAAGTACTTTTTCCGAAACCTGGGGGATTGTTCGGAAAAGTTCGCTGAAACGGATGCTTTCCTTTTCGTATTCCTCTATACGGAGCATCACGACCAATGCCCATTTCTGACTCATCCATTCCAAGACAGGAGCGGCTTGGCAATAATCATAATTGAGTTTCTTCTTCATAATCTTCAATACTTACCTTTTGGTTAGGGGCATAAAGCCAATATGATGATTTTTTTTGTCGGTATTTCCTTACCTTTGCACCATCAATTTTGATGATACCATTATAATAACGTAAAAAAGAAAGGAAATAGTATGCAACCCACATTACATTTTGACGGTCCGGTGTGGCGACCTCCTTATGAAGCCACTTCACAACTCTTGCAGGTCACAGCTGGCTGTACTTGGCATCGCTGCAAGTTCTGCACGCTCTATGGCAAGCAGAAGTTCCGTATGTCTCCGATGTCGGAAATAGAGGAAGACTTAAAAGTAGTCCATTCTTTCCAACCACGAGCTCACCGTATATTTCTTACAGGTGCCAATCCTTTTGTGCTCACCACGAACCGCCTGACTGACATTGCATTGCTCATCAGAAAATACGTAGGCGAAGGACACCCTACCATCGGTTGTTTCTCTCGAATCACGGATATTCGCAACAAGACGGTAGAGGAACTGCAACAGCTCCACCACTTAGGTTTCGATTATCTTACCATTGGCGTAGAGAGTGGCGACAGTGAAACTCTAACAAGGGTCAACAAAGGGTATCTGTCCGAAGACATCGTTGAACAATGCCGTAAACTTGAAGAAGCAGATATACATTATCACTTCTTCTATCTCGTCGGATTAGGTGGTCATGGAAACGGTGAAAGAAACGCTCTGCGTTCGGCTGGGGTTTTCAACCAACTTCACCCAGTAAGCATAGGTTTCCTCTCGCTAACATTGTTTCCAGAAAGCCAACTCTACCAAGAAATTCAAGAAGGTAAGTTTGAGGAGGCAACAGAGCATGAGCGTTTCGATGAGATGATAACACTCATAGAGCATCTGCATATCCAGACGCATATTCTGGGGCGAACGGTTAGCAATCCTGTACCATTTACCGGTTCCTTGCCCCATGACAGAGTTTCGTTGCTGCAAAAACTAAGAGATGCAAAGGCGAAATTGAGCGAAGAACAGTTGAGAAGTTATCGTGACAGCATAGAATCGTTGTAAGCAGTCCGAAGAAAAGGCAGAGAGTCCACAAGTACTCTCTGCCGTCAGTCTCGCTGCTTTTTCTTCTTGGGGTAAGGTATCCAGGAAAAAGAGTTTCAATAATCTCAATTGCCTTGTCACGATACTTTATATCAAGAATATAGTGTTCTTTAAAAGCCATCAAAAAGGTTGCGATGCGACATCATCTCCTTCATATATTCATGGTATAATTATTGTATTCTTGCTGCAAAAGACTGAAAAACAATGAAATAGCAAAATCTATCACATTTTTATGAGGGACTTTTTTGAAGATTAACACACTTTTATGAGGGACTTTTCGAGTTATCCATACATTTTTATGAGGGACTTCCTACTTTTTCGTCTTTTGCTGTATCTTTTTGTATTTCAATTGGCTCTATTTCCAACTGATCAAAAATTATTTTATCTGAATTGCAAATTTCATTCTTGAATTTAGAGATATTTTTATTAGAAGCATTATTCAAATATACGACAATTCTATTTTGAATAGGTCTGATACCAACAGCAACCCACCCAATTTCGTCTCGCAATGCAGCTTTCTTGGCAAAAGATACTTTCAATTTAGCGTTTAATTCTTTTAATTCTTGAAGAGAATAAGTACAAGATACAAATGTCACATTTGAATCTGTGCCTAGTCTTTTCTTTATATCTTCTATTCCTTTTGGACTTCCATTTTTGACCATGACAATAAGTTTATTTGCCTTGACATATGAGCCTCCAAAATATTCTGGTGTTATTATGTCATCAGATGTTGTGTTGTTTTTCCTTACTGCAACATTTGCATAAGAATCATATAACTTTTCATTAAGTTGTTCTATGTTGCTTGCATAAGAAGGCCTACACTTATAACTATTCTCTGCACAAGAAGAGATAAATCCTAAAAGGATTAAAGAGAAGATTGTAAAGTATAAATTCTTACTATTCATAGTTGATAAAATTTAATAATACTACAGCATAGGTTAGTTCCACCCATCGAGTCGGACTCATCGTAAAAGCATTCTAGCCCGCTTCTTTCAAAAGGGGGTAGAATTCGACCCCTTTAAAATTAGGGTTGTTCAACTGCTCTCAAAGTCCTAAGTACTCCAAGGTGTTTTTGGAACGCAACCAATTCTTTACCACATCTTTGGGTTCAATGGGATTCTTCTGCCTTGCTATATCGGTAATGCAGATGTAATCAACACCATCTTTTGTTAGTGTTTTTTTCGTTTGGTTTCTTACAATAATCTTTGCCATAAGATATTTGTTTTTGCATTCATTTTTTATTTTTTGCGTTGTCGGTTTCCCGATTGCGAATGCGAATATACGAAAAATATCGCTAAAATGGGAACAAAAGAATAAAAAACGGATGAAATTTCGAAATAAGACTTAATTTTTAACGGTTGTTATAGCATTGGCGCACGTTTATTGTAGTGTTAAGATTGCAAAGACTATAAATAATGGATGTTTCACCACATCAACTTTGGAATATGATGAAATTTTATAAACGTTACGCAGGGTATGATACAAAAGTGCTACGGAGCGTTGCACTTTTGCCGTGGTCGCACAATCTGCTGCTGTTGAGTAAGGGGCTGAATGATGAAGCCACGCTATTTTATGCACAGGAAACCGTAGCCAAAGTCTGGAATCGCGACTTGTTGCTCAATGCCATCAAACTCAAAATGTATGAGACACAGACATTGGCACGAGTAGGCAACAATTTCGACCGCACTCTTCCTGCCGAACAAGCGCAGTATGCCAATGAGGTATTTAGCAGCAGCTACAATTTCGGCTTCTTAGGTGTGACAAGTCCCATTTTGGAGCTTGCACTTGAAGATATGGGAAAACCTATCGGAGTGGCAGACTATCAGCTGATAGTACCGAAAGAGAAATTACAGAAAGTCCTTGCTGATGAGATAAAGGCATTTAGTGAGGAAAAAGAAAAAAAGATTAATTGAGCAAGCAAATGTCAAAAGCAAATAATAGAGCGGCAGCCGATACATTTTTGGCTGTCGCTCTTGGCGTTTTAAGAAAAAGTTATTACCTTTGCCAACAGGAAGAGACAACGCAAGAGTAGCCGACGAATTCTTCACTCTTCGTTCTTCACTCTTCACTTACGAACATGACAGAGAAACAACAGAAAAATGCTGCCGCTGCCTTTGTATTCATAGGAAATAAGTTCCTCAAGAATTTACCCAAACGAGAGTAGAAGCTCGTATAACAGTATTGAATTAAATGCAAACGTGTTTCTTCCGAAAGACGAAAATATGTACCAATGGGATTCATAAAGGCAGGGACAATCGTTACAGACCGCATACAAATAATTCCAGCAGCCAGCCTTTATCATAACTGTTCAAGAGGTATACGAAACCGCATTAACAGTCACAACCCTTGCCACATAGCCATTAGGCAAAGATGGCATATCAACTACCTCATTAACTGGATGCTCCTTAAGGAACTCCTCCCAGGTGGTATGAACTACTTTTAATTTATTGTTCTCTTTCATATCTACAAGCGCTTAATATAAATCAGTATAGAAGAACAAGTTCATTATTCCCCACAATAATGTTCCCAATCTGTCTCGTTCAGGTATTTCTCCACTTGAGCCTTGATTTCGGGAATATTCTCTTTTGCTGTAGCCCAAAGAATACGAGGCAACACCTGCGAATAACCATGCACCAAAACATGGCGCATACCTTCCACCTGTTTCCAAGGAATCTCCGGGTGACTTGCCTTGAATTCCTTGGTCAGCATATAAGCAGCCTCGCCTACTATCTCTACATTTTTCATCGTTGCAAAATAGACTAAAATATTTGAGGAAAACTCCTCAAACTCTATCCCATCAATGATTTTGAGTACGTTGGAAGAATACTCCACAATATCTTCCAGTCTTCCTTTATCCCTAACTAGCTCTCTCATATACCAAGATTTTATCTCGTTCAACACTCTCCTGAGCATACGGACGCAAAGAGCCATCAACTACCAAGTCAACTTCACGACCTAGCAGTTGCTTCAATTCCTCATACATTCCTCCATGAGTAAGCAAAGTAAACGAACCATGCTCAAAATCGGGGACAAAGAGAATATCTATATCGCTCTGAGCCTTTTCTTCACCACGAGCAAAAGACCCAAAGATCCATGCCTTCAACACAGGCTTCTTAGACATATAGTCATGGATTATACGTATAATTTGATATCTATCCATATTTACCTCCTCATTTTAAATAGTAATCACGCTGCAAATATACACCTTTTATTTTTTATCTCCAAACATTCCTGCCTAAAAGTGCAAGCCTACCTCAAAAAAATAATCTTAAATGGCTCTACTTTCGAATGTCAGCAGTCCTTCGTGGGTCTTCTTATATTGAGGAAAATGAGCTTTCACCACCACTTCGCCAAGTTCTTTGGAGAACTTATCAAATAGGGTCGTGTCGGAAAAGTGTCATCAAACCAAGACAACATCTGCATTTACAAATAACTTTACAGATCAAGATATAGCGAAAATATCCCTTAAGGAAAGATTTAATTTCCCTTAAGGCAAAATATATTTTCCCTTAAGGCAAAAAATAAATATCCTTAAGGGAAAATTTTCAATTTCTTCTTTCCCCATTATATGGGTGTTTCTTCTTGATTGTCTATTTCTAGAATATCATTTACATAGTTTCATCTCCATCATCTGTAAGATAGGCAAGTACAAGGAGAAGAGAACCAAGGACGTGGATACTTCCAGAATGGGAGTAAACTAGCAAAATTCTTAAAATATCGTCAGCAAACAAGCGTACTTCCTTAAAAAATCATCAATAAACACGCTATTTTCAGATAAAAGTAGTATCTTTGCACCGTAATTGCATTTTAACTATAAGACGACAATGAAAATAACAATTATCGGAGCAGGTGCTATGGGCGGTGCCATGGCTGAAGGACTCTTGCAGAGCGAGAAGTTCACTCCATCAGATATTACGGTATCAGACCATAACCAACCAGTATTGGATCACTTCGCAAGCGAAGGAGCCAGCGTAACTCTCGACAACCAGTTGGCTTGCCACGGCGCAGACATCGTATGCGTGGTAGTAAAGCCATGGTGCGTGGAGAAGACATTAAAGGGAATCAAGGATGCACTCGACTACAAGAGCCAGAAACTCGTGGTCGTTGCAGCCGGTGTGCCATCAGCCAACATCAAGGAGTGGTTAGATAAGGATGGTATTACCCCAACCTTCTTCCTCGTGATGCCAAATATCGCCATCGCCTACAAGCAGTCGATGACCTTCATCACTCCTGTAGATGCATCTGCCACAGAAATCCAGCAGATTACAGAAATCTTCGATGAATTGGGCGAAAGCCTCATCATGGAAGAACGCCTCTTCCCTGCTGCCACAGCTATGTCGTGTGCCATCGCTTACGCCATGCGCTATGTAAGAGCCAATGTGGAAGGCGGCGTAGAGATGGGCTTCAAGGCTAAGGATGCCCAGAAGATTGTCTTGCAGACCATCAAGGGTGCCGTAGAGCTGCTCCAGGCAACAGGCGAACACCCAGAGGCTGCCATTGATAAGGTTACTACTCCTGGCGGCTGCACCATCAAGGGCTTGAACACGATGGAGCAGAATGGCTTCACCAATGCCGTCATCAAGGGATTGATAGCAGGAAAGAAATAGATTCTATCTGTAGATGATAGAAGGTACATAGCAAACAACCCATAAAAGAAAACGAAGACTATGGCAGAGATGAACACAAGGAAATTGCCAGCTGGCATACAATTCTTTAGCATTATCCGCAAGGAAGGCTACTTATATGTTGACAAGACCGACTTGGTATGGCAACTTACTCACTCAGGTGATTTATACAATTATCTGAGCCGTCCTCGTCGTTTCGGTAAGTCTCTGCTTCTTGATACTTTGCAATGCTACTTTGAAGGCAAGAAAGAACTCTTTGAGGGGCTGAAGATTATGGAACTGGAAGAAGAATGGACAGAGTATCCCGTCATCAGACTTGACATGAGCGGTGCAGGTGCCACTGCTGCCGAAATCAAAGACTATCTCAATCTTGAGTTTTCGAAATACGAAGCATTATACGGCATCAAGCCTAAAGAGACATCTCGCGAATCCGTACGCCTCCAAGTTATCCTTGACACAGCCTATCAAAAGACAGGTAAGCAAGTAGTGGTACTGATTGACGAATACGATTCCCCTTTGCAGCATTCATGGAAGACACCAGAGCATGAAGGTTGCACTGAAGTTTATCGTTCTGTATTCTCCGTACTCAAACTCAAAGGAAATGTACTTCGCTTTGTCTTCATCACAGGCATCACGAAGTTTACTCAGATTTCCTTATTCTCAGTACTTAACCATCTGACAAACATCAGCTTTCTCCCACAATTTGCCCCTCTTTGTGGCATTACCGAGAAAGAATTGACAGTTAACTTCGCCCCAGAGTTGGAGGCCTTGGCAGATAAGATGGAATGCAGCATTGAAGAAGCACACGACAAGTTGAAGACCTATTATGACGGTTATCATTTCAGCGATGAGAACATGACCGACATCTACAATCCGTTCAGCTTGCTCAACGCCCTCTCCCAATTGCGTCTGCGCAACTATTGGATTTCATCCGGCGCCACTTCCATGCTGAATAAATTCGTGAACAACATGGAGCTACGCCTTCATGACTTCGAAGATTGCTACATCGACAAAGACACTCTGGAGACATCAGATGTCATAGAAGGCGGTGCCGAACTATTCCTCTATCAGACAGGTTATCTCACTATCAAGGGTTTTGATGAAGATGGATATTCTTTAGGCTTTCCGAATGAGGAAGTAAGAAAGGCTCTCTACAAAGCAGTACTGCCAGCATTGACCCAAAAGGACATTACGGATATTGTCTCCATACAAAGTAAGTTAATGCACAGCTTGAACAATGGCAATTTGGAAGAAGCCAAGAAGTGTATGAAATCTCTTATCTCAAATGTCCCATACAGCAATAAAAAATTGGCAAGTATGGACATGGAGGAGCGTTATCGCCTCATCATTAGCACCATTTTGAATGCCATAGGCTGCAAAGTAGAGGTAGAGCACATGTTATCAACAGGTAGAATAGACATCGTAGCCTCCACCTCCCGCTTCATCTATGTAGTGGAACTGAAGTTAACCAACAACGGAGGATTGGAAGCTGCCGAGAAGCAAATCATCAGCAATGGCTATCTCAAGCCTTTCTTGGCAGATGGCAGAAAGGTTATAGGATTGGCTGTAGAATTAGATGATATGGGCAAAGGACTCATTGATTGGAAAGAAGTTAAATAAAGAAAGATTAGAATATGGCAAACAACAAAATACGTGAGGAGGAAGTCTGCGCATTCTAATAGTTTTATGCTTCATACATAAATATCACTTTAATCTATTAATTTATCAGCAGATTGTTTGGATATATCAACAAAAAGTCGTAATTTTGCCCCAAAATGCGAAGGTATACAATATACCTTCGCCAGGAACAACTATAAAGAATAGAACTATGGATGAAGCAATTAAGCAAATCGGTGAAAGACTGAAAGGTCTCCGCGAGGTTCTCAACATCCCGGCAGAGGAGGTGGCTGAACTTTGCGAAATCAGTCTTGACCACTATCTCAAGATTGAGTCGGGAGAAGCCGACCCATCCGTGTATCGACTTTCAAAGATTTCAAAGCGATACGGCATCGACCTCGACGTATTGCTCTTCGGCGAGGAACCTCGCATGAAGGGATACTACGTTACCCGCAAGGGTCAGGGACCGGAGATAGACCGCAACAACCAGTATAAATACCAGAGCCTTGCCGTGGGATTCAAGGATAGAAAGGTGAATCCGTTCATGGTACAGGTGGATCCGTTGCCTGGCGACAAGAAGCCGAACAAGAACGGACACGACGGACAGGAATATGACTATGTGATTGAGGGACAGCTGGAAGTTACCATCGAAGAGAAGGTAATGGTGCTGAACCCAGGCGACAGCATCTACTTCGACAGCAAGAAGTCACACTGCTTCCGTTCACTCAACAATGAGCCTGCCAAGTTCCTTTGTATAATTATCTAGGAGAGTTATTATGATCGAGAGATTTCTTAAACAGACAAAATTCACTTCAGAGCAAGACTTCAAGGAGCATCTGGAGTTTATCATACCAGAAGATTTCAACTTCGCCTACGACGTGATGGACGAATGGGCAAAGATCAAACCAGACCACGTGGCGCTGCTCTGGGCAAGCGAACGAGGTGAGGAAATCCGTTTCACCTACAAGGACCTGAAGGAGCAGAGCGACAAGGCTGCTGCTTACTTCCAGAGTCTCGGCATCGGTCACGATGATAAGGTGATGCTGATTCTGAAGCGTCACTATCAGTGGTGGCTCGCCATGCTAGGCCTCCACAAGTTGGGCGCCGTAGCCATCCCTGCCACCCACATGCTTACCAAGCACGACATCGTTTACCGCAACAATGCAGCAAGCGTAAAGGCGATTATCTGCTGCGGCGATGATTACGTGGTAGAGCAAATTAAAGAGGCAATGCCAGAGAGTCCTACCGTCAAGACCCTGATCAGTATCGGTCCGGACATCCCAGAAGGTTTCCACGACTGGATGAAGGAATGGAACGAATGCGCTCCTTTTGTTCGCCCTGAACATGTAAACTCTAATGAAGATACCCTGCTGATGTACTTCACATCGGGAACCACTGGCGAGCCAAAGATGGTGGCACACGATCACCTCTATGCCCTCGGTCATCTGACCACGGGTGTATATTGGCATAATCTCCACGAGAATTCCATCCATCTTACCGTAGCAGATACCGGTTGGGGCAAGGCTGTATGGGGCAAGCTCTACGGACAATGGTTTGCCGGAGCCACCGTCTTCGTCTTCGATCACGAGAAGTTTACGGCGGATAAGATCATGCGCCAGATTGAGAAGTACCACATCACCTCTTTCTGTGCCCCTCCTACCATCTATCGCTTCATGATTCAGGAAGATTTCTCAAAGTATAATCTCAGCAGTCTTGAATACTGCACCACTGCGGGTGAGGCAATGAACCCATCCGTGGCAGAAACCTTCCAGAAGCTGACTGGTGTTCAGATTTACGAGGGCTTCGGACAGACTGAGACCACCATGACCTTGGGAACCTTCCCTTGGATTAAGCCAAAGCCAGGAAGCATGGGCAAGCCAAATCCACAATATGATGTTCACATTCTTCGCCCAGACATGACGGAATGCGAGGATGGTGAAAAGGGTGAGATTTGCATCCGCATCGGCGATAACAAGCCTATCGGTCTCTTCAAATATTACTATCGTGATGAGAAGCAGACCAAATCGGTTTGGCATGATGGTTACTATCACACGGGCGATATGGCTTGGCGTGATGAAGAAGGCTACTTCTGGTTTGAGGGCAGAATCGACGACGTAATCAAGAGTTCGGGTTACCGTATCGGTCCTTTCGAGGTAGAGAATGCCCTGATGACTCACCCTGCCGTAGTAGAGTGCGCCATCACCGGTGTGCCAGACCCAATCCGCGGCATGGTAGTCAAGGCTACCGTCGTACTGAAGGATGAATACAAGAGTATGGCAGGTCCAGACCTCATCAAGAAGCTGCAGGATCATGTGAAGCACGAGACTGCTCCTTATAAATATCCTCGCATCATCGAATTCGTAGATGAACTGCCAAAGACCATCTCCGGCAAGATTCGAAGAGTAGAGATTCGAGAAAAAGACAATAAAAAGAAATAGGAAATCAAGCTTTTCAAGTTTCGAAAGCTTTTGCCCTTACAGGGCGTATAGCAATTATAAACCTTAACCCAGGGCGTTGCCCTGGGCTAGGAGTTTCTGCCCTTTCAGGGCGTGTGGCGTCTAGGTGCTTTTGGACTTTCTAGTCGTATGGTGTCTAGGGGGGGGGCTTGTCCATCCTCAAGCCATTTACGAAACTTGCAAAAAGCATTCATCAGCATAAAATTTATGGGAAAAAGAATCGTAGTGAAGGTGGGCAGCAACGTGCTGACCCGAGAAGACGGAAAACTGGATGTAACGAGAATGTCGGCGATTGTTGATCAGATTGTCTGGCTCAGAAAACACGACTATGAGGTGATTCTGGTTTCTTCTGGTGCCGTGGCTGCCGGAAGAGCCGAACTGCACGTTGACCACCAACTGGACAGCGTGGAGCAACGCCAGCTGTTCTCTGCCATCGGACAGGTGAAACTCGTAGGTCTCTATTACAACCTTTTCCGCGAATACAAGATCAAGATAGGTCAGGTATTGACCATGAAGGAGAATTTCGGTGCCGAAGAGCAGTATAAGAACCAGGAAGCCTGCATGCAGGTGATGCTGGAAAACAACGTGCTCCCTATCGTCAACGAGAACGATACCGTGTGCATCACCGAGCTGATGTTTACCGATAACGATGAGTTGTCAGGCTTGATTGCCAAGATGATGAATGCCGACACCTTGATTCTATTAAGTAATGTGGATGGCATCTACAATGGCGACCCAAGCGAACCTACCACCCGCATCATCCCATCGGTTTATTACGACCGCGATATCAGCGAGTACATCCTTGCCAGCAAGAGCAGTCACGGCAGAGGCGGTATGACTTCTAAAGTAAAGACCGCCCACGATGTAGCCAATGCCGGCATCAAGGTAATCATCGCCAACGGCAACACGCCAAACATTCTCATCAATCTGAAGGAACATCCGATGGAGACCCTTCATACTGAGTTTGTGGCAAGACCGCTAAACAAGTAAAATCATTAGGGATAAGAAATACAGAAACCTAAAAAAGCAGCAAGCCTATTATAGACTTTGCTGCTTTTTGTTTTTATTATGAATAGTTGATACGTTATTCTAATACCAATACATGGCTGGTTCCATCTGTCTGGCTGAATACATTCAAACCGACCTTCATCAGATAGTCACCGCTATACTGCTTGCCATTGCACTCCAAATCAGATTCCTTGCCAGGCATCAGATTAAGCTCCTTTACGGTATAAACCTTATCGGCATCCAATCCCTGCATCTTCACATTCATCACAGGCTCCTTGTAGCGTGGATGCAAGTCGTAAGCAAAGAGAACGGCACGCTGCCTGTCCTTACTTACATAGTTAATGGCACAGTGGTTGCCTTCGTATGGAGAAACCAGACGATACTGGTCGCCATCGAGAATCATCGGCTTCATGCTATCGTAGTTCTTGACTGCATTCTGCACAAACTTGTATTCATCACCAGAAAGCGACTTGAGGTCGATATCAAAGCCCAACTTACATGAACTGCAAACATCGGTGCGGAACTTCACACTGGTATTCTTGTTCCAGTTAGTTACATGCGAACCCATGGTCTTGGCTGGGAAGAACTTAGACAAGCTCCACTGGATGTAGAGGCGCTCGTATGGATCCGTATCGTCTGAACACCAGAACTCAGTGAAATACTTCAGCATCTCGTAATCCATTCTGCCGCCACCACCAGAGCAGAGCATCATCGGCAACTTAGGATACTTCTTATGAATACGGGTAAGCACCTTGTAGATACCACGCACATGATCGATATAGAAATTACCCTGATTCTCCTTATGATATGGAGAATAGATATTGGTAATCACACTGTTGCAGTCCCACTTGAAGTAAGCCACATCCGGATTCTCCGTCATGATGCGATCCACGATGCCGAATACATAGTCCTGCACCTTAGGATTACTGATATCAAGTACCAGCTGATTGCGGTAATAATAGGTATCACGCTTTGGCTGCATGATGACCCAGTCAGGATGCTTCTCAAAGAGTTCACTCTTAGGATTCACCATCTCAGGCTCAATCCAAATACCAAACTTCACACCAGCCTTTTTGGCATCTCTTACCAATCCAGGTATTCCATCAGGCAGCTTGCTCTTGGTAGCCTCCCAGTCGCCGAGACCTGCATGGTCGTCCTTGCGAGGATACTTGTTGGCAAACCAACCATCATCAAGCAAGAACATATCTACACCCAGGTCCTTGGCATCCTTCATCAACTCAGCAAGACTCTGCTGGTTGAAGTCGAAGCCGGTATTCTCCCAGTTGTTCAAGAGCGTAAGGCGATCTTCCATACCCATGTTTACCTGATACTGGCGAGCCCAATTGTGCAAATTACGGGAAGCCTCACCAATACCATTATCACTCATGGCAAAGATAAACTCAGGGGTAGTGAACGTCTCACCAGCCTTCAGCTTATAGTTAGAGGCGTATGGATTGATGGCAGGGATAACACGAAGGGCTCCCACGTTATCTACCTCGAAGGTAAAGCGGAAGTTGCCAGGCCATCCGATGGTTCCAAGCATCACCTTGCCCTCATTCTCCTTGGCAGGCTCATCGAATCCCAGTTCAAAGAAGGGCTCCTCCTGCATGGCTGCACGGGTACCCAACTTGGTATCAACAATCTTTTTACCAGCAGTCAACTGGCAAGTCTCAGGCTGGCCTTCCTTAGCCCAGTCGCTATGATAATTGGTAACGAAATACTTGTTTGCCTTGAAATAAAGCATTGTAGAGCTATATCTCCAAAGTGTAACCGGAGCTTTCTCCTTATGAGAGATTTCGCTCCATGCCTTGATGACGTTCTCCTTAGGGTAAGCTGCATAGTGGAGCTTCACGGTCAGCGGATACACCTTGTCCTTAAGAGTGATGATGGTCTCAACACCTCCACTGATAGCCTTTTCTTCAGAAGACTGATAATATAAATAGGTGGTCATATTACCATCTGCATGGGTCACTGCCACTGCCGGTTCGAAGAAATCTTCATCACCAGAGGTTGCATAAACCTCATGACCTCGCTGGCAGACGGAACCATCAGAAGCCGCATATACATCCCACTTCAGATGATTGTAATCTGAAGGATTCTTCAACTTGTCACCCAGATACACCTGGTAGAGGCGACCCTTAGGAGAAACTTGCATCACGAGGTCGGTCTTATCGGTTGACACTCTGATGGTCTTTTGAGCAGATGCCATGATAGATGTCATGCACATCGCTGCGATAATCATAAATACCTTTTTCATTGTTCTTTGGTTTTTATGTGATTGCTTTGTTATAATTAAACGCTATAATTCTTTCGTTATTATCTTAGAACTTGATTCCTGCAGAGAATTCCACCGTGAACGGACGGAGATAGCTACCACTCATGTACTTGCCTTCATATTTTCCGGCTTCCTGCTTGGTAATCAGCTCAGAGCCACTAATGGTACCCTTGGCACCCTTCTCGTTGAAGATATTGATGACACTCACGCCAAGGCTCAGATTCTTGTTCACATTCCAGTTGATTCCGCCGAAAGTCTCCCAGTGACCATTGAAATAGAGTGCCTCCTGAAGGTTGGCATAGGTCTTACCGAAGTAACGGAAGCTCAACCAGGCATTCAGATTCTTGGTGATGTCGTATTTAGGGTCCAACTCAATAAGTACCTGAGGAATCTCCTTGACAATCATGTTATTGGCATTCACTCCCATAGACTGACCGTCACTGAACGTTACACTTGCATTATAGTTCTTATACACCGGCTTCTGATAGGTGAAGAGTGCATGCATGTGGAAGTTCTTGAACGGATTGATTTCTGCCGAGGTTGTCCAACCCAAAGTCTGGATGTTATAGATGAGCAACACGGTCTTGCCCTCTGTTGTTCCTGGCTTGGTAAGATTCTGCTGGTCGATATTGTTCGACTTAGAAATATAGGTCACCATTGAAGAAAGGTCAATCCAATCATTCTTGTAGAAAATACCACCACGAATCAGTGGGATGGTTACTCGCTTATACTGTTCCTCGGTAGGACCTGTTCCTGCATACTCGCTGATACGTGGGAAACGGGTGGCGATGGTAGCATCGGCTGTCAAACCAAACTGGCGGGTCAGGTTATACGTCAACTGCAAGGTGGCTGCATAATTCAATTTATCCTTGGTTACGTTCTTTGCTTCGATGCTGTGCTCGGTAGCAACAACAGAACCATCAGCAGCAGTGGCGTATGTATTATAGTTACCCATGTGGAATCCTGAGAAACGTGGAGTAGAAATCTGCTCGGCAGACATACGGTAGTACTCCAATCTACCACCATAGAACACCTTGAACTTAGGACTTACCTTCCATTCGTCGGTAAAGTAGAGTGCCAACTTGTTCTCTGATCCCTTGGTGTATTCAGGACTCAACTCATTATAACCGAAAGTCTCAGAACGGCGGGCTGTCTGTGTAGGATCAAGCGGATTGACATACATCTGGCTCAAGGAGCGTGGATAAGCTTCTACGGTGCCTGCCCACTGGAACGAAGACGAATAGTAATTGAGATGGTAATACCACTCGTTCAAACCAATCATTAACTTATGGTTGTTCAACTGCTTGGAGATTTCGGTAGTCAAAAGCGCATTGCTCACCTTACCAACATGCAACCAGGTGCGACGTCCCTCTATGTAGCCACTGTAGTCAGACCCATCAGAAAGCTGATAGCCATCAGCCTCGCTCACCTTAGAGATGGTACTTCCTCCGTAATCCACATAATTGGCACGTGGAGCATTCATATACTTGGCGTTGAATTTCCACAACCATCCATTATCAAACTGATACTGACTGATGAGGGCAATCTCGTTGGCATGATTCTCACTGCCATCGCTCATATTCCATGTCTCCATCTTTCCTGACTTTGTATTCAAGTATTGGAAAGAACCTTGACGTTGCACGTATGAGTCCATACCAGGGTCAAAGCCATCAATCTTCTTGATACTGCCGTCGCCAGAATAGATAAATGGGGCTGCATTGGCAAAATTGCCAGGGTTCTTGCTGTTGGAATACTTATATAATAAGGAGACACGTCCCTTTCCATCATTCAAGATGCGAGTGATGCCGAAATGATAAAGTTGGGTACGGTCGGCATAATCAGTAAAGCGAAGCTTGAAACTACCTGGATCGAAATTCTGATACATACTGGCTGTATAAAGCCAATTGTCACCGATTCCACCAGACAGGTTGAGATCTACATTCTGCATACCAAAATGGTTTGCCTTATAGTTGAGCTTGCCCTTGAACTCTTTCTGTCCCAACTCGCTGAAAGAAGAAACTGCGTACGCAATATTACCCGTAGCAATGGCAGACTCAGATGGAGTCATCAAGTCGGTACCTTTCAGTGAGGCATCGCTTCGCCAATGGGCAGACAGCTTGTGTACGGAAGAAGAGTAAACGGCAGGAAGACCGTTCTCATATACGGTTACATCCTCGCTTGGCAATCCTATCTGGATTTCACGAGGCTTGTTGGCATCAGATGCGTTGAGCATCACATTACGCTCTTCCTTTTTCTCCTTGTTTTCAGAATCGTCAGAAGGAAGTGCATACACTTGGCTTGCAGCTGACATCGCTACCAAAGCCATAGAAAATGTACGGATTCTTAAGTTCATAATCTTACAGTTGTTTATTCTTAGTTTGACTTGATTTCACTTGCCACCGAATGCGATTCGATTGCGGTTGCAAAGTTAAGGAGATTTTTCAGACATTGGCATCATGTGTAGGTTACGAGTAGATAAATACCAGGTTATAAAGTCTATAACCTACTAATAATCAATCCATCAAAGATATTAATACTTTTTAATAGAGTAGATGATAAAAAGAGGAATAAAAGTAGTATCTTTGCAGAAAAATACAACTCTAAGGCATTCTTATAGCCTATCTGATAGTAACAATAACAATTAAAAGGATAGTTATGAAAGTAGTATTGTGGTTCTTAATGATGCTTATGCCATTGCTGGCAAGTGCTTCTTCCGTAAACGAGGAACAGCTGTTCCATCGTTTAGACAGTTACATCGCTCAGCGAAGCAAGTTTACCCAAAGAAAAGAAGCGAAACTGCTAAGACTCAAAAAGCAACTACACATGACTTCCGACAAGCGCAGCCAGCTTAGTCTCTATAACCAAATCTACAGGGAGTATTATACCTACCGTTACGACTCTGCCATGACATACGCCAAGAAGGGCTACCAGCTGGCAGCACAGCTTCAGGATGATTATTTCATCAACCTGAATAAAATCAATCGCGCGGCAGTGCTATCAACAGGCGGTTTCTACAGCCAGGCAGAAGACTTAATGCTCGCAATGGATGTGGAGAAAATGTCACCTAAGTTATTGCAATACTATTATTATACCTTGACTTGGGTATATAACTACTGGGGAACTTTCTGCAACAAGTCGGAGTTTCAAGAAGGATTAGAAGCCAAAAAACGTTTTTATTTAGGCAAGACTCTTGAGCATATCGGCAACAAGGAATCCGCTCTTTATTACTATCTTTCAGGAGAGTTTGAATTTCTAAAGCAGCGTACAAGCAAAAAAACACTTCAGTTCTACATGAAGGCGCTTTCAGCCAGTCCCCTGAACAGCCGTGTGCATGCCTCATCGGCTTATTGCATTGCCCGCTATTATTATGATACCGACCAAAAGGATTTGTATGAGAAGTATATTGTAGAAGCAGCCATCTCAGACCAGATATGCCCCCTGAAAGAGAATCTTGCCCTTCAGGAACTTTCCACCTATCTATATAATAAGGATGCCTCCTATGCAAAGAGGGCTTCCAAATACATCTATTGCTCCATGGAGGATGCCCAATTCTACAACAACCGTCTCCGCATGGTTGAGATTTCCCGCATACTTCCCCTTATCACAGAAACGAACCATCAGGCAGAAGTACGCAAGAACCGCATCGTAACAGCATCCCTCGTCATCGTGAGTATCCTGTCGCTAGGATTCCTTGCCATGGCTTTCTTTGCATTCAAGATGAACAAGCGTCTGGCCAAGAGCCGTAGGGAGATAAAAAGCCAAAATACACTCTTGGACGAACTGAACCAGAAGCTGCTCAACACCAATAAGCGAAGAGAGACCTATATGCATTTATTCATGGATATCAGTGCCGTATATATCAAGAAACTGGATGATTATCGCAAACTGGTAAGCCGCAAAATCAAGGCAAAGCAAACTGCCGATCTTCTGACTGCCATCAATAGCTACAAGCTGGCAGAAGAAGAGGCAGCCAACTTCTATATTCGCTTCGACAAGGCATTCATTGACTTATATCCGAATTTCGTGGAAGAGTTCAACCAACTGCTGTTGCCTGAAAAGCAGATTGTTCTCCCTGCCCCAAACAGTCTCACCAAGGAACTGCGTATCTATGCACTGATGCGACTAGGAATTACAGATGGTCAGGAACTGGCCACCCTCCTGTTCTATTCTACGCAAACCATTTATAATTACAAGACTGCCATCAGAAAGCGAGCCAAAGACCTCGCCACTTTTGATGCAGCCATCAACCAACTATGCAATGTGATAGGCTAACCAGAGCAAGTGCCTGATAAGCCCCAAAGCGTATTAATTGGCAAACTGCACGCAGACAGGTTTTCCAACCTTTATATCCTGCTTCGTATCAACCATCATTCCTGTTTTCCTGTCGATTTTGAAAACTTGAATCACATGGCTGTCACGGCACGCCACAAGCATAAACTCTCCGTTAGGCGTGATGGCGAAATTGCGAGGATGGGCAGCTGTAGGTTGGAAGCCTATCTTTGTGAGCAGACCCGATTTCTTATCTACGGCAAATACCGAGATGCCCTCATCGGTTAACCGATGGGATGCATAGAGAAAGCGACCGTCAGGAGACAGATGAATATCAGCACTTCCAAGCGTACGGGTCTTTGAAGCCTGTATGCGCTGCAACTCCTGCAATGTACCCTTGTTATATCCCAATACGGTTACCGTGCCATCCAGTTCGCCTATCAGATAAACCACATTGCCTTTTGAGTTGAATACAAGATGGCGTGGTCCCGTTCCTTTAGGTGCCTGATAGGCAAGAACAGGATTGGATAAGAATTCCCTGCCATCATTTACCTGGAAGCGCCAGATACAGTCGTTCCCCAAATCATTGGCAAGCATATATTGATGATCAGGAGTCATCTGGCAGCAATGGATATGCGAAACCACGCCACTCCCCTGTCGATGCATATCGAAATATTGCGATTCTGGCGCCACACTTCCATCTTCCTTGATTGGGAATACGGAAATATCACCCCCATTATAATTGGATGTCACTACATATCCGCCATACAGCATCACATTGCATGGTGCAGCACCAGGCATATTGTTTTCCTGTCGAGTAGCCTTCGTTCCACACTTCTGATACCCAAGCGGAGTCATCGAACCCTCTTTCTTATTGAGTACGAAAGCCCCGAGCCCTTGTCGCCCATCATCATATTCACTCACGGCATAAACCCGATTTGCATCATGATTCATCATGAGGAACGAAGGATTGCCTGCCTGCACATCGCCCACCAATTGCGACTTCCCTGTATGCTGGTTGAAACGATAAACATACATTCCATCCGAAGTACTCTGGTCGGTATAAGTACCTACCACCATTGTAAGTTCATCACTCGCCACTGCCGGCATCCCCACAGCCATCGTCAAGGACAAGCCTGCCAATATCGCCTTTATATTGTCCATAAGTCGTATCATTTTATCAAGTTTATAATATTAATATTGCATCAGAAGCAAAAATACAAAAAGAAATGGAAACGGGCAAGCGAAAAAGCAAAAAACTATTATTTTTAACTCTTTAAGCAAGAGAGGCAACTACTCTGCACCCCAACCAACCATATACATTCGGCATCTCCTTCTGAATGACGGCGCAAAGATACTGCTTTTTTTCGACTCACTCTGAACTTTCGTGAAGATACGCAAAAAAAAAAATCTCTCAATGACTAAGATAGAAATCTCAGTGACTAAGATAAATCTCCCAGTGACTAAGATAGAAATCTCAGTGACTAAGATAAATCTCCCAGTGACTAAGATAGAAATCTCAATGACTAAGATAGAAATCTCAGTGACTAAGATAGAAATCTCAATGACTAAGATGAAATCCCTGTTTGTGTGAAGGCAAGGCTGTGATGTGAAGGCATGGTTTCGAAAAACTAGTTTTCTAATACTAAAAACCTATATCTAAAACCCTGATATTCATTTCATTTACCTTTATAACACGCTGTATATACAAAAGTATTGGAGCCTAGGGTTCACATCACACCTTCAAACCAGCGGTCATTCGGGCTTGATTTCGGTTGCAAATGTAGGCAATGGCAGAAGAAAGTCCCAAGTATTTCTGCGACAGAGAAAATATGCTTTAAACGTGCGGAATGTATCTAAAAAAGATAGATTCCGCACGTTATCTCACTATTTGTTAGAGGATACAAATTCGCAGGTTAGCGGAGCAGTTTCTTTAGTAAGAGAATATGGCTTCTCGAAGATTGGCACTAGGCTCGGCAGCTCTGCTGAGCCTAGCCAGCAGGTCTGCCGACTGCAGTCAGCACCTCTGCTGAGCCTAGTGGCAACACGTTAAAATTGTACTACATCATACCCTATAGTTGTACAAGCATACACCCTATAATTGTACAACTTCACACCCTATAGTCGTACGACAACAAATCTCGTGTTGTACGACTATGCATATATTGTTTCTATGCGCTACAGTTCGTTTGATTTATTTTTAAGCATTTTTTGTGAAACCGCCAAACTTTTATCGAAAAAAGTGATGGGAAAGATGGATTTTTAGAAAGAAAGTACTATCTTTGCAACATATTTCATTAATTGAAGTTTCGCAAGTAGCATTCTACCGTCCCCGAAGGGGGCGAATGTGAATAACCGCGGGTGGAATGACCGAAGGGAATGGAACCTGCGGATAGTGACAGAAACTCTCTTATCGTCCCCGAAGGGGGCGAACAGGAGCAAGACTGGATGAGGTTCGCCCCCTTTGGGGACGCTTTCTCCCTACTATTGGTTGTCCGCAGGTTCCATGACCTTCGGTCATTCCACCAGCGGTTATTGAAAGTTGGCCCCCTTCGGGGACCGGAGGTTACTTGCGAAACTTGAGTCATTAATAAAAGCATCATGAAGCAACTCAACAAGAAATATAACGATGAAGACAATATGCTCGTCAACGACTTGCGCTCCATCGTCAGCAAGGCTCGCAGCAAAGCATTTGCTGCCGTCAATTATTCTCTGGTGGAAAGAAACAGGAGAATAGGACAACGTATTGTAGAACAGGAACAGAACGGAGCATCACGTGCTGAATACGGAAAGCATGTGATAGAGGTTGCTTCGGCTGCTTTGACCAAGGAATTCGGAAAAGGATTCTCTGAGACAAACATCATGAATTTCAAGAAGTTCTACCTGAAATTCAAAGAGTTAACAATTCCTCAGACACTGTCTGAGGAATTCAAAAAGCAAAAACAGCAGACACTGTCTGATGAATTTTCTTTGCTACCCAAAAAAGGTCAGACACAGTCTGCCCAATCCGAGTTACGCCTTCTTCCTTGGTCTCATTACGAGCGTCTTATACGAGTAGAAGACAAAAAGGCTCGTGAATGGTATGCAAAGGAGGCATATGAGCAAGGTTGGAGTTTCAGAACCTAGAACCGCAATATTAACATCTCATATTATGAACGTCTTCTTATATCTTGGTCGATTTGAAGGTAATCGCATTACTTACCAGGATGTAGGACAAATGGATATGTATCTTCAGATGTACGACAAGATGAAAAAAGGACCAGGCGCTGCCTGACCTTTTTGAATCTCATTTTCCGTATAACTATACATTTTTATACAAAATCATCACTTTTTCTTGCATAAAGTTTGCGATTTCCAATAATTATACTTACCTTTGCAACGAAATAACATCTTATCATTAAATAAGAAAGGAAATAGCGAATGGAACTGAAAGAGACTTTCCAAAAAGTGAAGGCTGCCAGCAAGACCCTGGGCTTGCTCAGCGACGAACAACGTAATGAAATCCTGCAGGCGGTGGCTGACGCTATCATCGCCGAAACTCCTGTGCTCCTCCAGGCAAATGCAGAAGACTTGGCTAAGATGGACAAGGCTAACCCACTCTACGACCGATTGCAACTCACCGAGCAGCGACTCCAGGATATTGCTTCGGATATGAGACACGTAAGTACCCTGCCCTCACCACTCGGAAGAGTTCTCAAAGACAAGACACTCGACAACGGATTGCACCTGCAGCGAGTAGCCGTTCCATTCGGAGTCATCGGCATGATTTACGAGGCCCGTCCTAATGTTACCTACGATGTTTTTTCTCTCTGTTTCAAGAGTGGAAATGCATGCGTACTGAAAGGTGGAAAGGATGCAAACTCCTCTAACTCAGCGGGTGTCGAACTTATCAACAGGGTGTTGATAAAGTATGGCGTGAATCCAAACGTATGTACGCTTCTACCAGCTACCCATGAGGCTACAGGCGAAATGCTGAATGCCGTGGGCTATATCGACCTCTGCATTCCTCGAGGTGGAAAGAAGCTTATCAACTTCGTTCGTGATACTGCCAAAGTGCCGGTTATCGAGACTGGAGCTGGCGTGGTACACTGCTACTTCGATAAAGATGGCGACCTGGAGATGGGCAAGCGCATCATCACAAATGCCAAGTGCCGAAGAGTAAGCGTATGCAATGCACTCGACTGTCTGCTGATTCATGAAAGCAGATTAAGCGATCTCCCTGCCCTCTGCAAGGGGCTCGCCGAGAAGCAGACCAAGATTCATGCAGATGCCAAGGCCTACGAGGCATTAAAGGGGCACTATCCTGACACCTTATTATATAAGGCTGAGGAAAGCGAAGCGAAGATGAAGGAAACTGATGCTAACATGAAGAGCATCTGGAACACCGAATGGCTCAGCATGCAGATGGGTATCAAGACCGTGGCTTCGGAAGATGAGGCACTCGAGCATATCGCCACCTACGGAAGCGGACACAGCGAGAGCATCGTTTCCAATAACGAAGCAACCCAGAAGAAGTTCCAGGCAATGGTAGATGCAGCCTGCGTTTATGTAAACGCTCCTACCAGCTTTACCGATGGCGCACAGTTCGGACTGGGCGCAGAAATTGGCATCAGCACCCAAAAGCTTGGAGCCCGCGGACCAATGGCGCTAGAAGAGATTACTACCTACAAGTGGTTGATTACAGGTCAGGGACAGACAAGGAAGTGAAGAACGAAAAGTGAAGAGTGAAGAATTCAATAGCATTATATTAGAAATAACAAACAAAAAACGAAATAACAATGAAGACATTCTTTAATGTTGAAGACCTTGGCGACTTGAAAGCAGCGCTCGCCGAGGCACAGGAAGTGAAAGCAAACCGTTTCGGTTATCAGGAGTTGGGCAAGAACAAGACCTTGCTGATGATATTCTTCAATAACAGTCTCCGTACCCGACTGAGTACACAGAAGGCTGCGATGAACCTGGGCATGAATGTGATCGTGCTCGACGTGAACGCCGGTGCATGGAAACTGGAGACAGAGCGTGGCGTTATCATGGATGGCGACAAGAGCGAACATCTGCTGGAAGCTATCCCAGTAATGGGTAGCTTCTGCGATTTGATTGGCGTGCGCAGCTTTGCCGGTTTGAAAGACCGTGACTACGATTACGCCGAGACTATCGTAAACCAGTTTGTGAAGTACAGCGGCCGCCCAGTCTTCGCCATGGAGACTGCCACCGTTCACCCACTCCAGGCATTCGCCGACCTCATCACCATTGAGGAGCATAAGAAGGTGGCTCGTCCTAAGGTAGTCTTGACCTGGGCTCCTCACTGCCGTGCCCTGCCTCAGGCTGTACCAAACTCATTCGCCCAGTGGATGAACGCAGCCGATGTTGATTTCGTGGTTACTCACCCTGAGGGCTATGAGCTGGACCCTAAGTTTGTGGGCAATGCCAAGGTGGAGTACGACCAGAAGAAGGCGCTGGAAGGTGCAGACTTCGTTTATGCCAAGAACTGGAGCTGTCCGGGCGTGAAAAATCCAGCACAGTATGGTGAGATCTTGAGCAAAGATATGAGCTGGACCATCGACGAGGAGCACATGAGCTGGACCAATGATGGTTGCTTCATGCACTGTCTGCCTGTTCGCCGCGGTCTGATTGTTACCGATGATGTCATCGAGAGCAAGAACAGCCTGGTGATTCCAGAGGCAGCCAACCGTGAGATTTCAGCCGAAGTTGTAATCAAGCGCATGCTCGAATCGCTTTAATATTTTACAGATAACAGGAATACCCATCACCATAAGTAGGTATTTTCATCAAAAGTCCATCTTGTTTTTTTCTTTTCTCATGAATTATCCGTAACTTTGCAGAAAAATTGTAGAAGATATTCAGAAGAAAAGACAAAAAACAAGATGGATAAATACAGCATTATTACACCAGAAGTGATGGGGACATTCAATGACCGCCTCAACTTTCTGTATCTAAAACTAGGTAATTATCTCGACATTGAGAAACAGGAGCATCGCACTTTGCAATATTGCAAGGTATTTCTCAGCGACTCCCAAAATCAGATTCAGGATTTCCAGGACTCTCTTCTCTATCAGGAGTATCTGAAAGATATCCACCTCACCATCGTAGAGCAAACACCCCTTTGCGGCAGCAAGATTTCACTTCTGGTCAAGACCACGGACGATGAGACACCACTCCTATTCCATAGTCTTCGCCTGACGGAGGAAGAAGCAAAGGGGAAGGATTCATACGAGCAGACAAACCTTCTTTTCAACAAATATCTGCAAATCATTGCAGATACGGATATGACAATGGAACGCAATCTTGTGCGTACCTGGATATACGTTACCAACATCGACGTGAATTACCAGGGCGTAGTGGAAGCACGCAACGACATTTTCGACAAGGAAGGATTAACTGCCGACACCCACTACATCGCCAGCACCGGCATCGGAGGAGCCACTCCCGTTCGCCATGCAGCAGTAGCCATCGATTTCCTCACCTTCCCCGGCATCAAGGAAGAAGACAAGAAGTATCTCCAGGCACTGGAACATCTGAACCCTACCCATGAATATGGCGTAGCCTTCGAAAGGGGAACCCGGGTTACGCTGCCAACGCATTGCAGCAATTCTGATGGAAGCCAGCATTTCAAGCAGCAATACTTCATCTCAGGCACGGCGAGCATCGACAAACTGGGAAACGTAGTTTATGAAGAAGATATTGTAAGACAGACCGGCAGACTGCTGGAGAACGTAGGAGCCTTGCTGAAAGATGGCGATGCCACCATGAACGATATCCAATATTTCATCATCTACCTGCGAGATATTTCCGACTATCATACGGTAGATAGAATGATGCAACAGTTTTATCCGCAGATACCCCGCATCATCGTAGAAGCCAAAGTCTGCAGGCCAGGATGGCTGATTGAGATGGAATTTATCGCAGAAAGATAATAAAAATGCAGAAATTTGCCCCCTACAAGCAAATTTCTGCATTTTTATTACTCAATAGTTCGTTAATAATTCAATAATGTGCTAAGCAGCTATACGCTGTAAGCACGAGAGATCTTTGAAAATCTTGCTAATTAAAGTTCGGTTCGGGGTGTACCCGCTTGCTTTAAAAATTCGTTTCACCAGATAAATATTGGTCATCAGTGACTTGAATGAAGACATAGAATATTCCATTCCCATCTCCTTCATAGTTACCTTGGCAACATTTAGTGATGTGAACGAAGCATTGAAAGCAAAATCGAGTTTCCACTTATCGCGAGCCTGGCAGTCCATAAGACCAGTATAGCCTTTGGCGTCACGAAAGCAAAATTCGATCTGGAACCTGGTTCTATAATAAAGAAGTACTTCTTCACCCGAAAGTGAGGTGTCTGTAGAGAAGAATAGTTTCTTCTTGCCATTCGGCATCTGCCAGATGACAAGTCTAACTTTACACCTGAGTGCCTTGGAATAGGCTATCAAAGTATAAGCTGTTCCTTCTATATCTTTCATCTCCATCTTCTCCATTCGAGTGAGGTCAAGATTCTTCATATCAATCTTGCCATCCTTGGTCTTGGGGCGACCACGTTTTCCAGTACGTGGACCAGCATAGACATAAAAGAGACAAGCATTGTCACGAAAGCGGCTTATCAAAGAGAACCCTTCTTTCTTTATCCCATTAACAAATGTACTTGTAGAGAAGTAAGCATCTGCAACTATGAGGGTTGAGAGTTTAAGAAGTTCCTTGCGGTAACGCTTAATGACGCTGATATAGAAATCTACCATAGTCTTGTTTCTAAGACTCAGTTCTTTATTACTTAGCGACTGGTGTGCTTTTAACATCATGCAGTCTTTGGCATCAATATCAATGAGGCCAATACCCATGATTTCGAGACCATGTTTAACAGACTGTGCACATCCCGACCAAAAACGACCGATATGTGGAGTCTTCTTGCCAGCTTTGCTGATGTAGCTGGGATCAATGGCAATAGCCCATCTTCCCTGTTTACCAAAGAAGCGCTTGGCAAGTGAGACATTAAGTTTGAGCCAGTCAATGCTTTTCGACTTTTTTAAGCCGAATGCGTTGCGATAGGTTTGCTCAACATGCGAGCCATACCTCCCCATTTGGGTGAAATTTATCTTTCTTGGTATTACCATGAACAAAATTATCACCTCGATGAGTATTTTCTCGAAACTTTTTGTTAACTTTGCAGCCGAATCTTCAACTGCATCTTTAAAGATATCCATATATTGGTCAAGTCCTGTATTCATATAATTTTGCGTTTGTCGTGATTTGCAAAGTTACTGAAAATCAGCGACTTGACCAACTTTCTATAGTTAAGTTTTCATAAGCATTTCTTAATATAAGTTATTGATTTACAGACGATTAAATATTAATTTAACGCAGTATTGTTACTTATTCTTATATTTTTTTTCTACCTTTGCAATAACCAAACTTATCAAATTATGAATAGTAATCTAAAAAGCTTTTGCATATTCATCATATATGTATTTGGGGCTATAGCATGTTTTGCTTTCTTCCAATTCTGCTATCCCTATCATCTGTATTACCAGGAGCAGAACCAGCTGTTCCTGGCATCATGGGATTATCTTACCACCTATCTGGAAAAACCAGGTTGGCTGGCATGTATGGCTGGTGATTTTCTCACACAGTTCTATCTCTATCACTATATGGGGGCTACCATTCTTACCCTCTGCATCCTTCTCGCTGGCTACAACATCAAATATGCGGTGAGAGATGCAGGCTTCAAGGGAACATGGGCACCCAATATCGCTGCGTTCGCAGTGATGACGCTGTTGGTCTGCTTCAGTTTGGATTACGAATACCGGCTGAGCAGCATCCTGGCAATAGCCGGTGGAGCCAGCGTATTCCGTGTCAGCACCACAATACTTGCCAGCACCAGAAAGTTTATCAATAAGATAGAAACGATGGACGAAAATAATCCTACATTGCATCGCATGGGACTTCCGATCTGGATCTCAACATTCAGTATCACCATATCAATTTTCGTATGTCATTGGTTCTTCGGATACGGCGTATGGATTTACGGCGCACTGGTCTTCATAGGCAGCCTCGAGAACATCATGAAAGCAGGCTGCTACTATTGCCTGACCACCCTGGTGATTACCTTCTTCCTGCTCATGCTCTGCAAACGCCTTTACTTCTGTGATTTCCAAACCATCTATACGTATCCGGGTATAGGCAAATTGGTAAAACCACAATTAGACCAGGAAAGGACACTCGCCGTGGATTGTGAATACTACTTTGGCAACTACAACCGGGTAATCAACATGGTTGAAAAGGATAAGAACCCGAACCAGTACATGAAGTTTTACCATGACCTCATCATGGCACAATTTCGCAGTCAGCCTGCTTCCTTAAAGAAGTACCCCAACAAAGACATCGGTACCTTTGAGACATTGGAAGCCAACCCTTCCCTGCTCACCATCCATGCACTGAATGAACTATACTGGGCTCTAGACGATATGACCTTCTGCGAACGGGCAGCCATGCTGGGAAACATATATTCCCCCAACTGCCGCAACATCCGCATGGTGAAGCGACTCGCAGAAATCAATCTGGTGAAAGGAAATTATGCCGCCACCCGCAAATATCTTCGTATTCTTCAAAAGACATTCGTCTGGAAAAGATGGGCCGACCGCATTTTCGCTTCTCTCGGCAAAAACGCCAGTGCAGAAGAGAAAGCCATACTGCAGACGTATCTCGACAAGCGCAAGAACATCAGACTTGAGCAGCAAGACAACAACAACCAGTTTATAAAGCAAGTAAGATGAAACACAAGAACATTCTAAATATCACCCTGGCAGGACTCCTTCTGTTCGCCTCATGCGCCCAGACACATGAGAATGCAGAGCAGAAGAATCATCTGCCCAATATGTATCCCGACTATGCTGATGTTACCATCCCCGTGAACATCGCACCGCTCAACTTCAAGATTCGTGACAAGCACCTCACCAACATCGAGACAGTACTCACCATCGAAGGAGCAGATGAGGATGATGCAGATAATACCCTGACGGCTACCAGCAATAGCCAAAATCTGAAGTTCGACTTAAAAGAGTGGAAATATTTCCTGGCGAAGGCAGCTGGCAAGAACATCAAGGTGCAGATATATTCCAAGAGCGACGAGGGGGAATGGACGGCCTTCAGACCTTTTACCTGGCAAGTGGTGAGCGACAGCATCGACTCGTATCTTACCTATCAGCTCATAGAACCAACCTATGATGTATGGAGTAAGACCAAAACAAAACAACGCTGTATAGAGAACTGGGATGAAAAGATAATCGCCGACTACACCCTGCTCAAACATCTCAAGATGAACACGTATGCGTATGGCAACCAGAACGAGAATCTCAGCATCATCTATCTAAGAGGTGAAAATGGAGGAACCATACTCAACCGTAACGGTAAACTGAGAAAACTCAACCTGCAAGGCAAGGGCATGGCTTTACCTGGAATATACTACAGTTTCAATCCTTCGGGCAGATATCTCACCTATTCAACCAATACAATGGTGAGAGATTTCAATATCAATACCGACAAGCGACTGGAAGTATATGATACGGCAAGCGACATATATGTGGCCGACCTCGACAACAACCGCATCATCTCATCACCACTGGCAAGCGACAGTAGCCATCTGGAGACTTTTCCCACCTTTTCGGCCAACGGCAAATACATCTACTACTGTGCAGCCAACAAGAAGGAACTGTCCGACAAGAATCAGAAAAATCTGAAGAATCTGAAATATGCCTTGGTGCGCATTCCCTTCAATGAGGTAAATGGCACATTTGGAGAAAGAATAGACACCCTCTACTCATCCCGTTCCGTATGTCATCCTAAGATTAGTCCTGACGGCAGATTCTGTCTCTTCACGGTCCTGGATTACGGTACCTTCCCAGTCTGGCACACAGAGTCAGACCTCTATATGCTGGATTTACAGACAGGCAAGACCGACAGCCTCAACATTGTGAACAGCAAGAAGAGCGACACCTATCACTGCTGGTCACATACCGGTAGATGGTTTGTCTTCATCAGCAAACGGGATGATGGCATCTACGGCAAACCTTACTTCTGCTATATCGACCGGCAAGGCAAGGCCCACAAGCCATTTGTACTCCCACAAAAGGAGCCGACCTTTTACGACGACTGCCTGAAGAGTTTCAACATCCCGGAATTGAGCCGAGGTCCTGTACCTTTCAATACCATTGGCATCGAACAGGCACTGAAACAGGAAGCAGAACAATTCAGATAAACAAAAAAAGTCCGAGCTTATGAAGGCTCGGACTTTTTTTATTTATCCATACTTTATTTATTTACAGCCAAATAATTACGTGCCGGATTGGCATACATGGTTAAGAATCGCTCCTTCAAATATGCTTCATCCTTACCAGGAAGGTCAATTTTAGCAAGCTGACTCTCCATATATCTTTCAAAATTAGCTTTTTCTTCTGCAGTATATTCTGTCTGATGCGCATCAGAACCCTCCAGAAGATCCAGGGCTACATAGTTGCCCGGATAGAGGCGGTAGTTCTTGAATATCTGTTCATCTATATAGGCTGCCACCTTATTATACAGTTCCTGCTTAGGTGTATCAGGATCCAGAGAATCGAGATACTCATCAAGACATGGGGCTGCATGATAATGCACATGACCCTTATAGCCGAAGATACCGGTCTGCATGCTTACCAAATCATCCATAGGGCCCTTCTTCCAGTCTGCATTATCGCGCTTCTGCTGGAACTCCTTTGCCTTCAGGAAATCGCATGGGTCGTACTCATAACTGATAGACAGAGGTACAAGATGCAGCTGCTTCAAGCGCTCGATGATACTGCCTTCTCCACCCATCGACATCATCTGCAGAATACTCTTCTGGGTGCGGTCGTTGCTATCCTTGGCTCTACCCTCTCGCTGGGCAATCCAGATATTCTCGTTCTTCTCCTTGATGGCGAAATGCATGTAATCGGAAAGACGCTTGCTCGACACGAGCATCTGGCGCATACTCAAGGCACGCTCCACGATAAACGCCTTGTTGACACGCACCAGGTCCTTGACCCAAGGAAGTGACAGAAGGTTGTCACCGATGGCAATCTCGCAGGTGGTCTTGAAGCCATTGTCGATAAGCATTACATCGAGGATAGCTGAATCGAGCACGATATCACGATGGTTACTGATGAAGGAATAGTTGCGGGTATTATCGATGGCTATGCAATCCATCTCACAACCCGTTGCTGCCTTCTTCAGGATGCCATGGACAAAATCGTAGGCGAAAGCCAACTGGAAGTCGAGATTGGTCTTGCAAACCTTCAACTTCTGGGCAATCATCTCAAAAGGAACTTGTGGATAAAGATAAGCAAGTACTTGCTTGAACTGATCGTTTGAAAGCAAACGGTCGAACACCTCAGGAAGGTCTTCTGGCTCCCAAGGGCGAATGGTATCAAATTCTTGAGGGATCTTCATAACTTTATGGTTTTCGGGAGTTAAGGAGTTAAGGAGTTATAGGAGTTAAGACAAATGTTCTAAAACGATATCTTTACATACCATTAAATTCTACCGTTGTCTTAACTCCTTAACTTCTTTAACTACTTAACTCCTCATTAATTATTAGAACTGATTCTCCACGATGTCGCTGAGCACGTCCTTGATGTCAAGACCTGCAGCACGCACCTGCTGAGGAATGAAGCTAGTAACGGTCATACCCGGAGTGGTATTAATCTCCAGCATATTCACCTTATCCTTACCGTCCTTATCCTTAGAGATGATGTAGTCGATGCGGATGATACCGTTGGCATGGAGAATGTCGTAGATGCGGGATGTAGTCTTTGCCACCTCTTCTGCTGTCTCTGGAGAGAGACGGGCTGGAGTGATTTCCTGTACCTGACCATTATACTTGGCATCATAGTCGAAGAACTCGTTGCTGGTTACCACCTCGGTAGCTGGCAACACTACTGTCTTCTCGGCTGTCTTGTAGATACCCTGAGAAATCTCGATACCATCAAGGAAGCCTTCTATCATCACCTCGTTGCTCTCCATGAAAGCCACACGGAGGGCTGGAGCCAACTGGTCGGCATTCTTCACCTTGCTCACACCGAAGCTGCTGCCGTCGGCTGCTGGCTTCACGAAACAAGGCATACCGATGCGCTCGGCAATGGCATCCTCATCATACTCCTCACCACGGCGAAGCAAGATACTGTCAGCCACGTTGATTCCGAAGCCACGGAGATAGTTGTTGAGCACATACTTATCAAAGGTCAGTGCCTCTACCAGCACGCCGCTGGTAGAATATGGCAGATGGATGAGGTCGAAGTAGCCCTGCATCACGCCGTTTTCACCTGGCTGTCCGTGGATGGTGATATAAGCATAATCAAAGTAAACATGCTTGCCGTCTTTTACAAACGAGAAGTCGTTCTTGTCAATCTCAATAGTCTCACCATTATCCAAGGCCACGTGCCAATCAGTGCCCTTCACGTCGACGAGATAGATATCATAACGCTCCTTGTCGAAGAAAGAATACAAACCCTGACCTGAGCGCAATGATACGTCGTGCTCAGAAGAATCACCACCACATACGATGGCTATCGTTCTCTTGCTATTTTCCATAATCACTAAATATTTTTGAATGTATCTTGTGTGGTGCCTGCAATAAAGCCGCGCCACTTTTCTATTAACTTACTGAAATCTTCAGGCCACTCGCTGTCGAAGTCCATCTGCTCCTTGGTTGTTGGATGAACAAAGCCGAGTGTCTTGGCATGAAGTGCCTGACGTGGACAGAGCTTGAAGCAGTTCTGGATAAACGCCTTGTAACTGCTGCTTCGCTGACCTCTCAGGATTTCGGCTCCACCATAGGTCTCGTCCATGAAGAGCGGATGACCTATCTGCTTCATGTGGGCACGAATCTGGTGGGTACGGCCTGTTTCCAGGATGCACTGCACCAAAGTGGTGTAACCGAATCGCTCCAACACCTTATAATGGGTCACCGCACTCTTGCCGATGCCGCTATCCGGGTCGAACACCTTCATGCGGAGACGATTCTTAGGGTCACGACCGATATTGCCTTCGATGCGTCCCTCGTCTTCCACGATATTTCCCCAAACCAGGGCATTGTAGCTGCGATGGGTAGTCTTGTTGAAAAACTGCTTTCCCAAAGCCGTCTTTGCCGTAGGAGTCTTTGCCACCACGAGCAAGCCGCTGGTATCCTTGTCTATGCGATGAACCAAGCCCACCTCCGGGTCGTTGGCATCAAACTCAGGCATATCTCTCAGATGCCACGCCACAGCCTGAATCAAGGTGCCATGGAAGTTTCCGGCACCCGGATGCACCACCATACCTGCCTCCTTGTTGATGACCATGAGCTGGTCGTCTTCATACACCACATTGATGTCGATTTCCTCAGGCTTGATACTTGTCTCATGACGAGGACGGTCGAGCATCAGGGTAACCAGGTCGTTAGGGCGAACCTTGTAGTTACTCTTCACAGGTTTGCCGTTCACGTGGATAAATCCGGCATCGGCAGCCTGCTGAATGCGGTTGCGGCTCTGATAAGCCATCTTGTCCGCCAGATACTTGTCTATACGAACCGGATCCTGGTTGGCATCCACCTGCACCTTCCAATGCTCATAGAGGTCGTCGCCTCCATCGCCAGCCTGTGCAGCTCCGCCTTCATCCATCTGGATTTCGTCATCAAGTTCATCCATATCTCCTGCATCATCAAACCCGAAGTCATCCTCTACAGGAGCATATACCTTATTACTATAATATATATAATTCAGAATTTCCACTCTTAACTATCAATTATTAATTATCAATTATTCATTAGCTCACTCCACCACTTCGTTCGGCTGGTGTTCATGCGAAGGAGCAGGTTCAGTAGGTTCCGTACCAGGAACCACCTCGAAGTTGTCCACATCTCCCGTGGTTCCATCACCCTCGCCTTCCATCACGTCATCTTCGCCGTGATATACCGGATCAATCTCGTCGATGGAGTCGGAAGCGTCACGCTGTCCGTTACCCACCTGTATGATGAGCATGTCGTCGATGGAAACCTTGTCGCCAGCTACCACATGCCTACCCTTTACCAGGATGCCATACACCCAGTCTTCTTCACCAGGAATGTATTGCGGAGGCCCCAGTTTGAATCCCATAGCCGTGAGCTTAGCCATCGCCTCTCTCAAGGAACTGTTGTCGATGACATCCGGAATGGTGATACGAGGCGAATGGTCGGAATTGATGGTGACATAGATGATATGTCCCGATTTCACCAGTTCGCCGAAGGCAGGACTCTGCTCGAGAATGCAGTCGGCAGGCAAGGATCTCACGTATCCCGTATCCGTAACCACGATTTCCAGCCCCGCATCATCGAGGATGTGGGTGGCATCATCAATATTCTTGTATCTGATGTCAGGCACACGGATGGCCTCACCATGATGGGTATAGATATCGATGCCAAACTTGACACCGACACAGAGCAACACGAGCACCAGAACCATGGCGCCGAGATTTCCCCAAAGATACTTACTCTTAAACTTATTTATAAACTCAGATGAAGTCATACTTTAATTTTTGGTGCAAAGATAGGAATAATCGAAGACAATACAAAATAAAACGCCAAGTTTTTGCGTTTCATTACCTCATAAAAAGGCATAAAAAGACAAAAAGCAGCAAAGAATCTCTCTTTGCTGCTTTTAATGTCATCGTCCTCCGACGAATTTTCCTACCGGAAATTACTTTCCGTGGTGCTCGTCAGATACTGTTAACTTCTTACGGCCATGAGCACGGCGAGAAGCCAATACGCGACGACCATTCTTTGTTGCCATACGCTCACGGAAACCATGCTTGTTCACGCGACGACGATTGTGAGGCTGAAATGTTCTTTTCATTTTTTCTTATTTATTTTTAATTAATATTCTTCGCAAAAGTGCAAAATAAGCCCTTTTTGGGCTGCAAAATTACGCATATTTTCTGAAATAACCAAGAAAACTACCAAATTTAGCTTAAATATTTATGTTTTTTTCGATTTTCCCTTTGTTTTTTCATGTTTTTGCCGTAACTTTGCACCCGAATTGAAGATTATTATAATAACATTCAAGATAAACAAGAAATGATTAATTCACAGGAAATTAAGATTGGAACTTGCATCCGCATGGATGGCAAAGTATGGGTTTGCATCGACTTTCAGCACAGAAAGCCAGGTAAAGGTAACACTGTAATGAACACTAAATTGAAGAATGTTGCCGATGGTCGCGTGTTGGAGCGTACATTCCAGGTAGGTTTCAAATTGGAGGATGTTCGCGTTGAGCGCCGCCCTTATCAGTACCTCTATGAGGACGCTACTGGTTGCATCTTCATGAACCAGGAGACCTTCGAGCAGGTGCCTATCGCTAAGGAGAACGTTACTGGCGGTCAGTACATGAAGGAGGGTGACGTTGTTGAGGTGGTTACTGATACAACTGATGGTACTATTCTCTTGGCCGAGATGCCAGCAAAGACTACTTTGAAGATCACTCACTCTGAGCCAGGTGTAAAGGGCAACACTGCTACCAACGCTACTAAGCCAGCTACTCTCGAGACTGGTGCTGAGGTTCGTGTTCCTCTGTTCGTTAACGAGGGCGAGACTATCCAGGTTGACACCCGCGATGGCAGCTACCTCGGTCGTGTAAGCGAGTAATCCGTTTTTCAACAAGAACATTACGCTCTTATTGAGTAAAACTAACCCTTAATAGTAAGAATAATGAGATATTCCATCATAGTACCAGTTTTCAACCGTCCCGACGAAGTGGACGAACTTTTAGAGAGCCTTACCCATCAAACGGAAAAGGACTTCGAGGTGGTCATCGTAGAGGATGGCTCGCAGACTCCTTGCGAGGAAGTGTGCAAGCGATACGAGCACTTGATGGATATACATTATTACTATAAGGAGAACTCTGGTCCGGGCCAGAGTCGCAACTATGGTGCCGAGCGTGCCAAGGGCGAGTATCTGCTGATACTCGATAGCGACGTGGTCTTGCCAGAAGGTTATCTGAAGGCTGTAAGTGATGAGCTGAGCCGCAAACCTGCCGATGCATTCGGCGGACCTGACAAGGCACACTCATCATTTACAGACACTCAGAAAGCCATTTCTTATTCCATGACTTCTTTCTTCACCACCGGTGGTATCCGTGGCGGAAAGAAGAAGATGGATAAGTTCTACCCTCGTTCATTCAACATGGGCATCCGCAGGGATGTTTATCTCAAGTTGAATGGCTTTTCCAACATGCGTTTCGGTGAGGACATCGATTTCTCTATCCGCATCTTCAAGGCAGGCTGCCGTTGCCGTCTGTTCCCTGAGGCATGGGTATGGCACAAGCGCCGCACCGACTTCCGCAAGTTCTGGCGACAGGTCTATAACAGTGGCATCGCCCGCATCAACCTTTATAAGAAATATCCCGAGAGTCTCAAGCTCGTGCATCTCTTGCCGATGGTCTTCACCGTGGGCGTGATAGGTACGTTCCTGCTGCTCTTCTTCGGATTCCTCCCTTACATGCTGGGCACCGTACACGTATTCCCTATCCTGGGCAATGCGATGGCAGCATTGGGCTGCATCGGCCTGTTCTTCATCATTCTCTACACCATTGCGCTGTTCATCGACAGCAGCAAGGAGAACCACAGCATCAAGATTGGCCTGCTGAGCATCCGTGCCGCCTTCACCCAACTCATGGGATATGGCTGCGGATTCCTCTCGGCTTGGTGGAAGAGATGCGTGCTGGGACAAAGCGAATTCAGCGCATACAACAAGACTTTCTATAAATAATCCATTATGAGTGAGAAGCTTTCTATTTCGCAATGGGCAGAGGAAGACAAGCCTCGTGAAAAACTGGAGCGACTGGGAGCATCAGCACTATCCAATGCCGAACTGCTAGCCATACTGATCGGTTCCGGCTCTCAGGACGAGAGTGCCGTAGACCTGATGAAACATATCATGAGCGATTGCGACAACAATCTCAATTCACTCGGCAAGATGAGCATCAAGGAACTCACCCGCTACAAGGGAATGGGTCCCGCCAAGGCCATCACCATCCTTGCTGCCTGTGAGCTGGGGAAGCGTCGTGCCCTCGATAAGTTGGGCAATCGCCCCGATTTGGGCTCTTCTCTCGCCATCTACAACTACATGCTCCCCAAGATGCAGGACCTCGACACAGAGGAAGCATGGGTTCTCATGATGAACCAGAACTTCAAGCTCATCAAGGCAAGTTGTCTCTCGCATGGCGGCATCACGGAAACCGCCGTCGACATCCGCCTGCTCATCAAGGAAGCCGTACTCAACAATGCCACCATCATAGCCTTTTGTCACAATCACCCCAGTCATAGTCCGCTGCCCAGCAAGGCAGACGACCAGCTCACCCTGCAGATACAGAAGGCATGCGAAATCATGCGTCTCTTTTTCATGGACCATGTCATCATCACCGATGGCAGTTTCTATTCCTATCACGACAAGGGAAAGTTGTAAATCCAGGTATTTTTCATGTCTTTGTGCGCAAACAGGAAAAATAATTCTCCATTTATTTTGCATTGTCTATAATTATTGTTACCTTTGCAGAAAACAATATAAATTATGACACAAGAAGAAAAGACAAAGATAGAAGAAAGAATCGTTGATGTTCTCAAAACCGTTTACGACCCTGAGATTCCCGTGAACATCTGGGACCTGGGCATGATTTACAAGATTGACGTGAAGGACGATGCCACCGTAGAGCTGGATATGACCTTCACAGCCCCATCATGCCCTGCTGCCGACTTCATCCTGGAAGATGTACGCAGCAAGGTAGATAGCGTAGAAGGCGTGAAATCAGCCAATGTAAACCTCGTTTTCGAACCAGCCTGGGACCAGAGCATGATGAGCGAGGAAGCTCGCGTAGAACTCGGCTTTGAATAAAGACAAAGCCGTTGAATTCTTCACTCTTCATTCTTCACTCTTCACTTAAAAAGAATCGCTTATGAAAAATGTATATTTCCTCTCTGATGCGCATCTTGGCTCATTAGCCATTCCGCATGCCCGCATGCAGGAGCGCCGCCTCGTCCGCTTTCTCGACAGCATCAAGAACAAGGCTGCAGCCATCTATCTGCTGGGCGACATGTTTGATTTCTGGAACGAATACAAGAATGTTGTTCCAAAAGGATACACCCGCTTCCTGGGAAAAATCTCTGAGTTGACTGATATGGGAGTGGAAGTACATTTCTTCACCGGCAACCACGACTTATGGACGTATGGCTACCTGGAAGAAGAGTGTGGCATGATAGTGCACCACAAACCGCAGACCGTTGAAATCTACGACAAGATTTTCTTCCTTGCCCATGGTGACGGACTGGGCGACCCCGACAAGAAATTCAAGTTTCTGAAGGCAATGTTCCACAACCGCACCTGTCAGCGCCTCTTGAATGCCATCCATCCCCGCTGGGGATTGGCATTGGGACTGAACTGGGCGAAGCATAGTCGCTTGAAACGTGCCGATGGCAAGGAGGAGCCTTACATGGGCGAAAAGAAGGAATTCCTGGTCCGCTTTGCTAAGCAGTACATGCAGGGACACAAGGATGTGGATTATTTCATGTTTGGCCATCGCCACATCGAACTGGATCTGATGCTGAGCAAGAAGACCCGCCTGATGATTCTGGGCGACTGGATATGGCAGTTTACCTATGCCGTATTCGATGGCGAACACATGTTTATGGAAGAATATGTGGAAGGCGAAAGCCAACCGTAAGTATAATTTATAGTTGATAGTTAATAGTTTATAGGGCAATCTTGCTTAAAGCGGTTCCTGCTATAAACTATTAACTATAAACTATTAACTATCAACAAAGCTTTTATCTCTGAATGCGTCCACCCGAAGAAGTCATGTTATTGATGATTTCTTCTTCACTTACCAAGTTCTGGTCACCTGGTATCGTATTCTTGATGGCACTAGCCGAGAGCGAGAAGTCCAGGCAATACTGATTCTTATCACCCCACTTCTGATGTGCATGAATATAGGCTGCTACGAAAGCATCGCCTACACCCATCGGATCCACAATCGGCTCTATATCGTATATTCTTGTTGTATAGAGCTGGTCTTCCACTGCATCATAGAGCAGACCACTCAAGGTGTGATGACTGCTGGCTATCTGATTTCTCACCGCCATCACCATCTTCTTACACTTAGGGAAGAGATGGTGCATCTTGCGGAAATACGCCAGATAAGCCTCCTTATCAATCTCATAGTTCTCATCCAAAGCCTCAAAAGGAATGTGAGGCACACCACTGGCCACCTCCCACTCATTCTGGTCACCGAAGATGATGTCGCTATACTGCATCATCTGGAAGAGCACATCGTGAGGTTCCAGGCCATATCCCCAGAGATTCTTGCGATAGTTGATATCGCAGGCAATGGTCAAGCCGTCGGCAACAGCCAGCTTGATGGCATCCATGGTAGATTCCATGGCATCACGGCTGATGGCACAGGTGATGCCCGAGCAATGGAATACGGCTGCATCTGCCAATACCTGATCCCATTTCACCATACCTCGCTTCAAGGTATAGAAAGAAGAATTCTTGCGGTCGTAGACCACGCGAGAATTGCGCATTGCCACAGCCTCCTCGAAATAATAAGTTCCAAGACGGTCGCCACCACGCACCACATGAGAAACATTCAGACCATACTCTCTGAGGTGCATCAACGCAGCCTGTCCCATCTCGCCATACGGCAAGCGGGTAACATACTCCACGTTATCGCCCAAATAAGCCAAAGAGATGGCTGCATTTGCCTCACTTCCACCATAGTTGCCAAACATACGGTGTCCTTGGAATAAACGTTGATAACCAGGCTTAGATATTCTAAGCAATATTTCTCCGAAAGTTACAATCTTTGTTTTCATCATTCTCAAAAATCTCAAAAAATTAAAAAGGTGAAGACCTATCACATTTGTTTTAGTCTTCACCTTATTATATTATATCTTTGTGCTGGATTTACTTCTTAGCAACCAACTCCATTGTATCGCGAGCGATAACGATCTCCTCGTCGGTAGGAACTACTACTACCTTCACCTTACTGTCGTCAGTAGAGATGATAGCTTCCTCGCCACGAACCTTGTCGTTCACTTCCTTGTTGATCTTGATACCGAGATACTCCAGGTTCTTGCAAGAATCCTCGCGCAGGTCGGTCTGGTTCTCACCCACACCAGCTGTAAATACGATAGCGTCAACGCCACCCATAGCTGCTGTGTAAGCACCAATGTACTTCTTGATGCGATACTCATACATGCGGAGAGCCAGCTGAGCCTTCTCGTTACCCTCGTTGGCAGCATTCTCGATGTCGCGCATATCAGAAGAAATACCTGTGATACCGAGCACACCACTCTTCTTGTTCAGGAAGTCAGCCATCTCCTGTGGCTTCATGTTCAACTTCTCCATCAAGTAGGTAACGGCAGAAGCATCGATGTCACCACAACGTGAACCCATCATCAAACCAGCCAATGGAGTCAAGCCCATTGATGTATCCAATACCTTACCATTCAATACAGCAGCTACAGAGCCACCGTTACCGATGTGGCAAGTGATGATCTTAGAGTTGTTCTGGTCGAGACCGAGAATCTCGCAAACACGCTTAGAAACATAGCGGTGAGATGTTCCGTGGAAACCATAACGGCGTACGTGATACTTCTCGTACAACTCGTAAGGAATTGCATAGAGGTAAGCATAGTCTGGCATTGTGCTGTGGAATGCGTTGTCGAATACGCAAACCTGAGGAGTGCCAGGCATCAAAGAGTCAACGGCACGGATACCCTTCAGGTGACCTGCGTTGTGAACAGGAGCGAGGTCGCAAAGTTCCTCGATACCATCCTCTACACTCTTGTCAACGATGACGCTCTCCTTGAACTTGTCACCACCCTGCACTACGCGGTGTCCTACAGCGTCGATTTCCTTCAAGTCCTTGATGGCGCCGATTTCCGGGTCGAGCAGGCACTTGAACACGAAGTTCACACCTTCCTTGTGGTCAGGCATGTCGTGCATAATCTGCTTCTTCTCGCCGTTAGGCAATTTCACCTTGATGAAAGCGTTATCAAGACCGATACGCTCTACACCACCCTGTGCCAATACAGACTCATCGTCCATATTATATAACTTGTACTTGATAGATGAACTACCACAGTTCAGAACCAATACTTTCATTTTGCTTTCAATTTAAAATTTATAGTTTACAGTCTATAGCATAAACCACCCATCTTACAGCAGCTTAGCCCTATAAACTGTTAACTGTTAACTATTAACTATATACTTACGCCTTCTTAGCATCCTGTGCCTGGCAAGCTGTGATAGCTACCATGTAGTAGATGTCATCTACAGAGCAACCACGAGAGAGGTCGTTTACAGGACGAGCGATACCCTGGAGGATAGGACCAATAGCGATGGCACCACCCAGGCGCTGAACGAGCTTGTAGCCGATGTTACCTACCTCGAGGTTTGGAACTACCAATACGTTAGCCTTACCAGCTACCTCTGACTTAGGAGCCTTCTTGGCAGCTACCTCTGGAACGAGGGCTGCATCAGCCTGAAGCTCACCGTCGAGGTGAAGCTCTGGGAACTTCTCCTTAGCGATAGCAACAGCATCCTTCACCTTGTCGATGATATAAACACTCTTGCCTGTCTCCTTGTTGATGGCATCCTTGGCGCTACCCATGGTTGAGAAGCTCAACATGGCAATCTGAGGATCAGCAATACCTGCCACTGACTGAGCTGTATGAGCTGTAGTATAGGCAATCTGAGCAAGCTGGTCGGCTGTAGGGTTTGGAGTTACAGCAACGTCACCCATTACCACTACGCCATCCTGACCATACTGCTTCTGGTCTGAGATGAGCAGCATAGCTCCACTTACGCAAGTGATACCTGGAGTACACTTGATAATCTGAAGAGCTGGACGAAGAGTATCGCCAGTTGTGCTCAATGCACCAGAAATCTGACCATCAGCACCCTCTGTCTTGATAATCATGCAACCGAGGTAGAGGTTGTTCTTAGTTACGAGTTCACGAGCCTGCTCTACGGTCATGCCCTTCTTCTTGCGAAGTTCAGCGAGCTTCTCAGCATACTCCTCAGTCTTAGGGTTGTTTTGTGGATCAACGATAGTAGCCTTGTCGATGTTGTTAAGACCCCACTGTGCAGCGAGATTCTTAATGTTGGCAGGGTTACCGATGAGGATGATGTCTGCGAGATCATCAGCCAGAACTTTATCGGCTGCTTTCAAAGTACGCTCCTCTTCTGCTTCAGGGAGCACGATGCGCTGCTTGTCAGCTTTAGCGCGAGCTACGATTTGCTGTAATAAATCCATTTTATTTCTTTCTTTATATAATTTTATTATCTTCGTATGGTGGATATGTCAAAGGGTAAGGCTGCATTTTTGCACTTTTTGCCGTTTTGCCACATCGACTTTGCAAAAGTACATATTTATTTTGAAATAACACTCACTAAAATGTGTAAAAAAAGCTAAAACGGGAGATAATCATTATCGTAAAGGTTTACGTTCCAAGAAAAGTGAAGTATTAAGAGTGAAAAGTGAAGAACGAAAGCACATGAATTCTTCACTCTTCGTTCTTCACTCTTCACTTAATTTATAGCATTTCCTGAGTAAGGATGCTTTCCAGCTCCTCTGCCGAGAGTCGGAGTTTGAACTCTCCCTTGATGGCTACGCTGATTCGTCCCGTCTCTTCCGATACGATGACGGCGATGGCATCACTGCTCTGCGAGATACCCAGGGCAGCTCGGTGGCGGAGTCCCAGTTCCTTGGGAATATCCAGGTTGTGACTCACGGGGAGGATGCAGCCTGCTGCCATGATTCGCTTGTTGCTTACCACCATGGCTCCATCATGCAGAGGCGAGTTCTTGAAGAAGATGTTCTCTATCAACCGCTGGTTGATCTTGGCATCTATCTCCTCGCCCGTATCCATGATATCCTTCAAAGGCACGCCACGCTCGATAACGATAAGGGCACCCACATATTTCTTAGCCATGCTCATGCAGGCCATCACGATAGGCATGATGGTTTCCTTGTTCGCCTCCTTCTGGCTCTCCTTGCTGGAGTGGAAGAAGCGGACCAGCCTCCGCATGCCTTTCTGTGAACCTATCTCATATAGAAATCTTCGGATGTCTTCCTGGAAAATGACGATAAGGGCGATGACTCCCACGCTCACCAGTTTATCGAGGATGGAACCCATCAGGCGCATCTCCAGCACCTGACTCACGAAGAGCCAGATGAGCACAAAGAGCATGATGCCCACGAAGATATTGAGCGAGCGGGATTCCTTCATCAGGCGATAGACGTAGAAGAGCAGCGAGGCTACCAGGAGTACGTCTAACGCATCTTTGATTCCAAACTCTATCATACTCTGCCCTCCGTCATGGCTTCCACGATTTTCACAGCCTCAGCAGCTTCCTTCACATCGTGAACACGAAGGATGCTGGCACCCTTCATCAGGGCGATGGTATCAAGCACAGCGGTTCCGTTGAGCGATGTGGTGGCATCGCCACCCAGCAGCTTGTAAATCATGCTTTTGCGGGAGATGCCCACGAGCACAGGAAGTTCCATTACGTTCAACTTCTCCATCTCATCATAAATCTGATAATTCTGGATGAGATTCTTGCCGAAACAGAAGCCCGGGTCGAGGATGATGTCCTTGGCACCCAGGTCGCGCAACTGCTGCACTTCCCTGGCAAAGCCCTTCATCATCTTGGCGAGCGTAGGCTGCACCGACATTAATATATAAGGCACCTTCAGTTCGCCCACCACACGGAACATTTCAGGATATTCCTCCTGTCTCTGCTCCAGCGGCACATTGGCGATACCTGTGATTCCACCTTCTGAAACATCGTTGATGATATCGGCTCCCCACTCCCCGATACACTTGCGTGCCAAGGTAGGGCGATAGGTATCTACGGAGATGGCAGCATGCGGTTGCTCCCTGCGAACGATGTCGAGAGCGAACTTCAGGCGTCTTCCCTCCTCCTCTTCCGATACTTCATCGGCACCGGGACGGGTGGAGAAAGCGCCCACATCAATGATGCTTCCACCTTCTTCTATAATCTGATTAGCTCTCTGAGCTATCTCCATTTCTGTCTGCTTTCTACTTCCTGAGTAGAAGCTGTCGGGCGTAACGTTCAGGATGCCCATCACCTGAGGGGTACTCAAATCCATCAAGCGCCCCTTGATATTGATCGTATATTCCATCGGATTATAACTCTTTAAGCCATTTCTTACCTGATTCAGTATATGTCCAAAGCAAAATACCACCACCTATTAAAGTGCCTATTCCAAATATCAAAATCATTGTTTCCATTTTCTTAATATTTTAAAATTCGATTACCTACTATTGCAAACAAAATTGTCATGCACACACCAAATAAAACATACAGAAGATTCATATAACCGAATTCTCCTGTTATCATTGGCGTAAGCCCACCCAAAACCATCGCTCCAAAACTTAGTTTGGAGATATCGAAGAAATAACCAGCTAGCTTGTCTTTCCTCGTTTTTAATTTATCTCTTTCTATGTTTGCGCCCATTCCGACCTCACTTTCCAAAGATTACTTGAATATTTCTGCAAAAATAGAAAGAATAATCGAGAAAAACACATTTTTTTGAAAAAATGTTTGCTATGTCCACGATTTAATGTACTTTTGCACTCAAAACAACAGTTATAGACTATGGATATTTCAGAACTCTATCAGATTTACCAAGCGCACCCAGTGATTACCACTGACAGCCGCGACTGCCCAGAGGGCAGCATCTTCCTGGCTTTGAAGGGCGCATCGTTTGATGGCAACAAGTTTGCCGACATGGCTTTGGAGAAAGGCTGTGCCTATGTGATTGTAGATGAAAAAGAGTATGCCAAGGAGGGCGACGAGCGCTACATCCTCGTAGAGGATTGCCTCACCACCTTCAAGGAACTCGCCCGTGAGCATCGCCGCCACTTCAATATTCCTGTGGTAGGCATCACCGGAACCAACGGCAAGACCACCACCAAGGAACTCGTCTCTGCCGTTCTCGGCGAGAAGTTCAATGTGATGTTCACCCAGGGTAACTTCAATAATGACGTGGGCGTACCAAAGACCCTCTTCCGCCTCTCTCCGGAAAACGAGATTGCCGTTGTAGAGATGGGTGCATCCCATCCTGATGACATCCGAAAGCTCGTGGAATACGTGGAGCCTACCTGCGGTATGATTACCAACGTAGGCCGTGCCCACCTGCAGGGATTCGGAAGTTTCGAAGGCGTGAAGAAAACCAAGGGAGAACTCTATGATTACCTCGCAGCCAACGATGCCCTCGTCTTCATCAATGCCGACAACGAGCACCTGATGCAGATGGCTGAGCAGCGCAACATCAACCGTCTCATCACCTACGGCAAGGACGAAAACTGTGATGTATGGGGAGAAGTCATCTCCTGCGCACCTTTCCTGAAGTTCCGCTGGCGCACCGAGAGTTTCGACTGGCATGAGGTTCAGACCCATCTCATCGGCTCTTACAACATCGACAACATGCTTGCCGCCATCACCATCGGTCTTCATTTCGACGTGAAGCCTCAGCAGATAGATCATGCCCTGGAGAACTACATCCCAAGCAACAACCGTTCGCAGTTGGAAGAGACGGCGCACAACAAGCTGGTGGTAGATGCCTACAATGCCAACCCATCGAGCATGGCAGCCGCCATCGAGAACTTCCGCGTGATGGATGTGCCTCATAAAATGGCGATTCTCGGACAGATGGGCGAGCTCGGCGAAGTGAGCCACGAGGAGCACCAGAAGGTTGTAGATCAGTTGCAGGCAGCCGGTCTGGAGAATGTATGGCTGGTAGGCGATGAGTTCAAGGATATTCCATGCAGCTACCGCAAGTTCCAGAATGTAGAGGAAGTGAAGGAAGCGCTCAAGGCGAACCAGCCTCACGACCATTACATCCTCATCAAGGGCAGCAACAGCGTGAAGCTCTTCCAGCTTCCGGAGTTGTTATAAGAAGAACTTTCAGAATGAGTAAAACTATAAAAGCAAAAAGCCTTGCGGGATTCCGTAAGGCTTTTTGCTTTATGATATGGATTCTGCAAATAGAATCCTGAATTTTACTTCTTGCACATTTCCATTACTTGCACATTTCCAGAAAATACTTATGAATCTCCAGGCTTTCGTTCAATTCGGGATGGAAGGCGGTAACCAGCTGCTTACCCTGGCGGGCAGCCACAATCTTACCATCTACTTCCGCCAGAACCTCAGCATCTCCCCACACCTCTTTAATATAAGGAGCACGGATGAAAGTCATAGGGATATTTCCCTCGATGCCCTTCATCGGAGCCTCGATGTAGAAACTGCCCAACTGGCGACCGTAGGCATTTCTCAAAGCCGTGATGTCCATCGAAGCAATGCGATGGCTAGGCTCGCCCTCAATCTTCTTGGCAAGAAGAATCAAACCGGCACAGGTACCATAAACTGGCAAGCCGGCAGCAATCGCCTCCTTCACTGGCTCCATCAATCCCAGTTCATTCAAGAGTTTCGCCTGGGTGGTACTCTCACCACCCGGAATAATCAAGCCATCCTTAGGCTGGTCCCAATCCTTCAACTGGCGAACCTCGAAACTATCCACGCCCAGCTGAGCCAGTTTCTGTCTGTGCTCAGCAAAAGCGCCTTGTAAAGCTAATACAGCGATTCTCATTACTTACCTCTTTCAGCCATGAGCAAAGCAATCTCCTGCTCATTGATACCTACCATTGCCTCGCCGAGATCCTCGCTCAACTCAGCCAACATCTTAGGGTCGTTGTAGTTGGTAACAGCCTTCACGATAGCCTGGGCACGCTTAGCAGGGTTACCGCTCTTGAAGATACCAGAACCTACGAATACACCCTCGGCACCGAGCTGCATCATCAGGGCAGCATCAGCTGGAGTAGCCACACCACCGGCAGCGAAGTTAACCACTGGCAACTTGCCGTTCTCGTGAACATACTTCACCAGGTCGTAAGGAGCCTGCAACTGCTTGGCAGCCTCATAAAGTTCATCCTCGCTCATAGAAACCAGGCGGCGGATTTCGCTCTGCATCATACGCATGTGGGTAACAGCCTGAACCACATCACCTGTTCCTGGCTCACCCTTGGTACGGATCATGGTTGCACCCTCAGCGATACGGCGGAGCGCCTCGCCCAGGTTCTTGGCACCACAAACGAATGGCACGTCAAACTGAGTCTTGTCGATGTGATAAACGTTATCTGCTGGAGAGAGCACCTCGCTCTCGTCAATATAGTCGATTTCGATAGCCTGAAGAATCTGAGCCTCAGCGAAGTGACCGATGCGGCACTTAGCCATTACAGGGATAGAAACAGCCTCCTGAATACCCTTGATCATCTTAGGGTCGCTCATACGAGAAACGCCACCTGCTGCACGAATATCAGCTGGAATACGTTCCAGCGCCATTACTGCGCATGCACCTGCTGCCTCTGCGATTTTTGCCTGTTCTGGAGTTGTTACGTCCATAATCACACCACCCTTGAGCATCTGAGCCAAGTTGCGGTTCAATTCTTGTCTATTTTCTGCCATAATTCTTTTAATTTTATCTATTTACGGCTGCAAAGGAAACACTTTTCAACGAAACAGCAGAAAAATGTTCCAAATTCTGCAAACATTGAGTCATTTTGTATAAAGGATGATTCGCAAAAGTATAAGGCATATTCCGAAATATGCAAAGCTCTACACAAAAAGATTTGTTAAACAATAATAATTTAAAGGAGTTTATCTTCTAAGCATCTTTATTTTTTCGTATCTTTGCGAAAAGTTTCGTTACGAAAAAATTCGATTATGGAAAATCCGTTTAAATTTGGCTCATTGGTTGATGCCCCATACTTTACAGACAGAGTGAAAGAACTGGACTACATCGTACAGTTTCTCAAGAGCGAGAACCACCTTGTTCTTATGTCACCACGACGTTTTGGCAAATCAAGTCTCGTAAAAAAGGCTGTTGTCCAAACCCAACGACCATACCTATGGCTCAATATGCAAGCCGTGCTCAGCAAAGAAGATTTTGCGGCAAAGCTTCTGAAGGAACTGCTCAATCAATTCAAACTGGAAAAGATGAAGCACTATCTTCGTAACTTCCGCATCATTCCTTCTATCAACATGAACCCGATGACAGACGAGCTATCGGTTTCATTCCAACCATCAACCGACAATGGAACAACTGCAATAGAAGATGTTTTAAATACAATTCTGAAGGTTTCTACACCTCAAAACAAACTGATTGTTGTCTTTGACGAGTTTCAAAGCATCCTGGAAATCGATAAAAACATGGATAAGCAGCTCCGTTCCATCATGCAGGAACAGACAGGCATCAATTACATCTTTCTAGGCAGCCAGGAATCGATGATGACAGATATCTTTGAACGTGTGAAGTCTCCGTTCTATCATTTTGGAATGCTGATGAGACTCAACAAGATTCCATACGAAGATTTCAAATCATATATTGCAGACAGATTGAAAGATGTATCAGAGCAGCCTACTCAAATTGCAGACGAGATACTGGCCTTTACAAGTTGCCATCCATACTACACGCAACAGCTTTCATTCGCAGTTTGGAACAACCTGGTAGCTGGCAAAAACGAGGATGTACTCCAACTCGCCATAGAAGACATCATAACAACTCATGATTTAGACTACGAACGTTTATGGCTGAATTTCAATAAGACAGACAAATATGTAATGGTCAGTATCTGCGAGGGCAACAATCCTGCACAAGACAGGAACCAACCTACCAGCACGATGACCAGTGCCCTATTGCGTTTAAGCAAGAAAGGCTACATCATCCGAAGTGACAGATATGAAATAGAAGACCCATTCTTCAGGAAATGGATACTCAAGAATATGATTGAGTAAGATTATATACTGAGAAATCGCCAGCGAAGCTGTAGAAAGGCTTCACTGGCGATTTTATTCCATATCAAACGCATTTTAGTTTCCCAATTCCAACTGATTCTTCACAAGATTATAATATGCCCCTCGCTTGGCGGTTAAAGATTCATGGTTGCCAATCTCAACCACCTTTCCCTGGTCAAGGACTACGATTTGGTCGGCATTCTTCACCGTGCTCAGGCGATGAGCAACAATCACAACCGTCTTGCCTTGATAGAACTTATCCAGGTTCTCCACGATATTACGCTCGTTGTTGGCATCAAGCGAGTTGGTCGCCTCGTCCAGGAAGATATAGTCAGGATTCTTATACACCGCCCTTGCTATCAGGATGCGTTGTTTCTGTCCCTGGCTCAGTCCTACGCCATCACGCCCTATCTTGGTGTTGAACTTCAGCGGCAAGGCCATCACATAATCCTTGATGCAAGCTATCTCAGCAGCTCTCATCAAACGGTCTTCATCTATCTCTGCATCATCCACGGCTATATTGCGCCCGATGCTCTCCGAGAAGATGACGCCCTCCTGCATCACCACGCCACACTGTCGGCGCCACCATTTCCTGTTGAGCTGATTGATGTCGGTATCGCCAATGGTGATTTTTCCTTCCAGCACCGGGTAGTAACCCAGCATCAATCGGATGAGCGTGGTCTTTCCGCTGCCCGAAGCTCCCACAATCGCCGTCACCTTGCCTTGAGGAATAAGAATATCCACCCCGTCTATTGTCTTTCTGAGGGCATGAGGATCATACTTGAACATGATGTTGCTGATATGGATACCATCCTCAGGATGTTCAAGACCTGTCAGCAAGCCCTCCTTCCCGTTCTCATCATCCATCTGATGAATCTCATTGATTCGTTCCAGACTGATTTTCACATCCTGAACGGAATAGAAGAAGTTCATGAGTTGCTCCACCGGCGAGTTGAGCTGTCCGATGATATATTGCACGGCGAGCATCATACCCAAGGTCATGTGCCCCTGGATTACCGCCGTAGCGGCAACCACCGTCACAACGATATTCTTCACCTCATTGATAAAAATACTTCCTGCCTCCTGGGTCTGCTGTAGTTTTAGAGATTTCTGCTGCACTCTGAAAAGATTCACCTGAGTTTCCTCCCACTCTTTTCGCTTGCGCTGCTCACAATCCTGCAACTTGATTTCCTGCATAGAAGTGATGAACTCGTATGTTCTGTTGTTATTGATGGCCTGCTGCTCGAAGAGTTCATAATCAAGCACCTTTCTTCGACGCAGGAAGAGTGCCATCCATCCTCCGTACAGGATGCTGCCAAGCAAGAAGATGGCAAACACCACTTTATTATATATAAAGAGCACCACCGAAAACACCACGAAGGTAAGCATGGCAAAGGTGATGTTGAGCGTCTGCTGGGTGAGGAAGTTGTTCACACGGCTATGATCGTTCATTCTTTGCATCAAGTCGCCCATCAGTTTGGTGTCGAAGAACGACATCGGCAGTTTCAGCAGTTTGATGAAGAAATCGCTCACCAGGGAGATGTTGATCCGCATGGAGATGCGGAGCAGGAACCATCGGCGGGCAAAGTCTATTGCAGTTCGGCTGATAGTGAGCATCAACTGGCCTAAGAGAATGAGCCAGATGAATCCAATGTCTTGGTTCTTGATACCGACATCCACGATGGATTGGGTAAGGAACGGCAACACCAGCTGCAGGGCGCTGCCCGCAAGCAGTCCCAAGACAATCCAGGAGAATGCCTTGCGGTATTTCTTGAAATATCTGAGAAGGAACTTGAAGGAATGCTTCTCCTTCTGTCTATCTTCTCCTTCCATCTGATAGGTAAAGAAGGCAGGAGTGGTCTCGAAGAACATGGCGATACCCTTGTCCTCGCCATTAGAGCGAGTGCTTATCCAATGCCGTCTGAATTCTTCAATATTATAAGTTGTCTTTCCCTTGCCAGGGTCTGCGATATAGAACTTCTTGCCCTTCTTCACCTTATATAATACCACGAAATGGTTCTGGTTCCAATGAAGGATGCAAGGAAGCGGAGTCTCGCTAAGTTCTACGACACTTGTTTTGGCACATACCGTATCCAGTCCCAAGGTCTTCGCTGTTTCGTTGATACCAAGCATCGAAACCCCTTCGGTTGTGGCAAAACAGAGTTTCGACAGAGAATCCAAAGAATATTCTCTGCCGAAATATTTACAAATCATCTGCAAGCAAGTAATGCCACATAGCATACTATCATGCTGAAAACAAACAGGAAATCTATTCATTTACTTTTCCACATCTAAATTCTTACTATTATTTAGCTTTGTTGTCTTCCCCTTACCCAAACTATACTTAACACTGATAAGGGCAACAAAAGCATTTACTCTATTATCGCCATAGGTTTGATAAGCAAAATTTGGAAGACTCACTTTTGTATAAGTCTTCTTGGAAATCATGGAAGTCGGTATGCTTACTTCCAAAGATATTGGCAACTTACCTTTTAACAAAGAGTAAGAAGTTCCTACAAACAACTTTTCCTCTTCATCATACTGTTTACCTTGTAATAATGGCAATTTGTCATGTCGAAGGAAATAGCTAGCCATGAAACTCAATTTTGTTTTTGGAACATTCCAAAGAAACTGTGTATCAAGATACCAGGTTCTGCCAAAATGCTTCGTGTCATCTTTCATATACCGATGATACCATTGGTAATTTGCAACAAATGACAGTTCTACGCCTTTGCCAAGATTATAATCACCTTCCATTCCCAAGTAATTATGTCTGTAATTACAATTTGCTTGAGTTTGATAAGTTTTATCCTCTTCTTGCTGATAATAGTCTATAATCTCATCCTTGCTCTGCTTGTACATATAGTCAATCTTGACTATATTGACAAAGTTGACCGTAATTTCAGAATAATGCATAATTCTAGGTTTCAACTCAGAATTGCCTCTATGCCAAAGCACATCGTTCACTTGCCATCTTACCGTTGACAACTGATCAAGGTTGGGATACTCCACATCACAAAAATAATTATATTGCAAATACATCCACTTAATAGGTTTCCAATAACCTTTAAACAAAGGCATCCAAGATGTATGTTTCTCAGATACAGCCTTCAATTGGTTTTCATCTTTAACAGTCAACAAATGAGTGCCTAGCAAAGCATTGAAATTTCTAAATGGCTGATATGATATTGCTCCCATCAATTTACTTCGAGTTTCCTTGCTACTATGCAACAGAACATTCTCATTTCGGTCAGAATTAGAATAATCTTTCCATATTTGGGTGAAGTCTGCCCACAAAGACACCTTACTGCCTAAGTTATAATAACCAGACAAATAATAACGCCAATAGTTTTTATCTCCCTTGTAAGGGGTTTGAGCTACATCATTTTTTGCACTATAAAATCTATCTTCATGAATATCATACCTATTATATATGAGTTCCGAAGATAAATTTAAATGTTTTAGAACCGTTCCCTTATAAAACAATCCAATAGTATAATCATCTGTATTGAAATCATCTAGGCTATTTGATTCATATTTTTCGTCCCTATTAGAAACAGAAAAGAAATCACTTTGTTTACTTCCCTTTGTCTCTATCCAAGCTTGCACAGATAGTGTTTGATTATCTGACAATTTATAATCTGTTCCCAAACTAAAGCTACCAATATTGCTCCCAGTACTCATGTTTGGTTTTCTATAATCAATAGCCTTTGATTTTATCGTCACATCACCCAAGTTACTATATTCATAACCTAAAACATCATAATTCTGACGATGCGTAAAGTTTAGGCTGCCATACAGATTAACCCTTGGAAATGTATAGGTAAAGTTTGCACCCATAACTTCACTATTGGAATGCTTATTTCTGAAAGAATACAAATTGCGAGAGAACGCACTTATATCCCATCCTGTATAGTCATTAACCAGTTCCATATTAAGCACTACTGGATATTCAGAATATTTACCAGCAGGATAACGCATAATTTCTACGGTTTTGATGCGCTTTGGGTTTATGCTGATGGCATATTCTCGTTTTACTTCCTTGCCATTGATAATTACAGGTACATTTTTATCTTTTCCTACATTCACTTCGTCTGTTCCCCAATCTGTTGTTATACCTGGAATTTTTGCTAATAGCTGTATAGCACTAGTGGTTCCTTTTCGAAGGGAATCGGTGATGAATACAGTTTCTTTAGATGCATTTCTACTCACCATATCAGCCACAGCTACCACCTCCTTTAAGTTTTCCACCTTTGATTGCAATACAACGACACCTATATCGCCCTTGAAACCAAGAGGAGATATAGTATCTCGTTTTTCAAAACCTATCGACTGGAAAGACAATTTATATATGTTTCCTTTGCTCTCCAAAGAGAATTCTCCTGTTTCCATACTGCGCACTCCACCCAGAAACCGATTTGTTTTATCAAAAGCAGAAACTGTAACAAAAGGTACACAAGAAGAATCCGATACAGATACAATTTTTCCTCTCACCTGCGCTAAGCAAGTGAAAGGAAACAAAAATAACATCAACACTACCCAAATGTACTTCATCTCTTAAGTTTTTTATTATTAATGACTCGCCAACAATAATCTTTTATACGATGTTCCAACAATTCATATTGTCCTTGATGACCACAAGGTATTTTGCCGTGGTTTTCTATTATTCGTTCTTCTCGTAATATAGGACAACCACAATAACATAACGGATAATAATGACAATTATTACAAACGCATTTCTCGTCAAATAAGTCATAGTCAGAAAAAACTGGTTTTTCTTTCCAAATTATATCTCCATTAGGATCTAGATAACCACGTAATTTACCAATTGGTCTCTTATCACATTTTTCCACTCCTCCATTATAATAGAACATATTATAATGTTCTTTTTCTACATAGCACATAGAGAATACATGTTGGATAGAGAGTTCAAAGCCACATTCAACAAGTTTTTCTTGCAATTTGCGCAACAAAAGAATAGACACGTTCTGCTCTTTAACTTGCCATACCTTTTGTAAATCCACTAATATTCTATTTCTATATTCTTTTGGAATATATCTAGTTATATCAGTTACCAGTGTGTCACTTTTCAATGTTGCCAATGTATAATTGATTCTCAACGTAACTTTTGCCTCAGAATTTATCCTCAATAAGTTAACAATATTATTCAATATCAACCGAAAAGAACTGTCAGATAAACTATCTTGCTTATTTTTATTATGAGTCTTCTCATCGCCATCTATTGCTATTTGATAATAATCAACCTTGCATTTCTGTAAAAGTTTGATATTATCAATATTGAGCAAAGCACCATTCGTAGTTATGCCACTACTAAAATCAATTTTATGCTCTTCACAAAAACTAATCAGTTTCGGAGCTATGTATTCTATAACTTTCGGCTGCGTCAGTGGTTCTCCACCAAACCAAGATAAAACATATTCATGAATGGTATTTTCCAACAAATATTTTTTTATCAATAGTTCGTTAATAATTCAATAATGTGCTAAGCAGCTATACGCTGTAAGCACGAGAGATCTTTGAAAATCTTGCTAATTAAAGTTCGGTTCGGGGTGTACCCGCTTGCTTTAAAAATTCGTTTCACCAGATAAATATTGGTCATCAGTGACTTGAATGAAGACATAGAATATTCCATTCCCATCTCCTTCATAGTTACCTTGGCAACATTTAGTGATGTGAACGAAGCATTGAAAGCAAAATCGAGTTTCCACTTATCGCGAGCCTGGCAGTCCATAAGACCAGTATAGCCTTTGGCGTCACGAAAGCAAAATTCGATCTGGAACCTGGTTCTATAATAAAGAAGTACTTCTTCACCCGAAAGTGAGGTGTCTGTAGAGAAGAATAGTTTCTTCTTGCCATTCGGCATCTGCCAGATGACAAGTCTAACTTTACACCTGAGTGCCTTGGAATAGGCTATCAAAGTATAAGCTGTTCCTTCTATATCTTTCATCTCCATCTTCTCCATTCGAGTGAGGTCAAGATTCTTCATATCAATCTTGCCATCCTTGGTCTTGGGGCGACCACGTTTTCCAGTACGTGGACCAGCATAGACATAAAAGAGACAAGCATTGTCACGAAAGCGGCTTATCAAAGAGAACCCTTCTTTCTTTATCCCATTAACAAATGTACTTGTAGAGAAGTAAGCATCTGCAACTATGAGGGTTGAGAGTTTAAGAAGTTCCTTGCGGTAACGCTTAATGACGCTGATATAGAAATCTACCATAGTCTTGTTTCTAAGACTCAGTTCTTTATTACTTAGCGACTGGTGTGCTTTTAACATCATGCAGTCTTTGGCATCAATATCAATGAGGCCAATACCCATGATTTCGAGACCATGTTTAACAGACTGTGCACATCCCGACCAAAAACGACCGATATGTGGAGTCTTCTTGCCAGCTTTGCTGATGTAGCTGGGATCAATGGCAATAGCCCATCTTCCCTGTTTACCAAAGAAGCGCTTGGCAAGTGAGACATTAAGTTTGAGCCAGTCAATGCTTTTCGACTTTTTTAAGCCGAATGCGTTGCGATAGGTTTGCTCAACATGCGAGCCATACCTCCCCATTTGGGTGAAATTTATCTTTCTTGGTATTACCATGAACAAAATTATCACCTCGATGAGTATTTTCTCGAAACTTTTTGTTAACTTTGCAGCCGAATCTTCAACTGCATCTTTAAAGATATCCATATATTGGTCAAGTCCTGTATTCATATAATTTTGCGTTTGTCGTGATTTGCAAAGTTACTGAAAATCAGCGACTTGACCAACTTTCTATAGTTAAGTTTTCATAAGCATTTCTTAATATAAGTTATTGATTTACAGACGATTAAATATTAATTTAACGCAGTATTGTTTTATATGTTTCATTATTAAGTCAAACCGAGTATAATCCAAGACAACTGGTTCATGCTCTTGTACGCAATACCAACAATTATAGTTACATTCGAATGTAGGAAGGATTGTCGTTTTGAATTCTAAGGCATGGACAAAGCTATCCCTTTCCTTTTTCAAGATAGCTCTTTCGTCAAAATCGTCTTCAACTATAAATTTTGAAGTAGCCAATCTTTGTAATATTTTAGGGTGAGTACTTGCATAATTATCAGGATTATTTGTTAATTCCATCATTGAAGCTAAGGCTTCTTCCTCTAAAATAAGAAATTCCTTGTTAAATCCATTGAAGATTACAAAATGCACGTTATCATCTAATGGAACAATATATAAAAAATCATTTGATCTCATAAACTATAGTATTGAATTACACACATTCAAGCTGGATACCGTACCTAGGAGACAGAGTACTTATCCAGCTTGATAGTTCCAGATACTTTTTCTATTAACAAATGTTCATCTTCTATATGACTTCAAAAAATCAGAAGCAAATAGCACATTTATCACATTTGTTGCACTTGTCTGTGTTGTTACCAGGTTTTGTTAGCGGTTCATTATTATCAATACCACCGCCTAGCAATACCATCAACTCTTCTTCATTCAAGACAGAAGAGTTCTTCAAATTGAAAGTTTGTAAATTCATAATAATACAATTTATGCCTACTTAAATAAACGCTTCAGCAATCGTTCCTTTACACAGTAAGGTCTGCAAATAATATCGTCGACTTTATTATTTTTCTTACTTTAATGACTATCCCCAAATGGTGTCATCACCATCAGGTTCTTCGTCATCTGGGTTATAGTGCCAATTTCCTAAAGAATCTAACCACCAATACCCACCGCCTACAATTAGGCTTAAGTCTAAATCTTTCAATATATCCATACAATTTTAATTTGATTAATTTTCTAGTTGCAAAATTACGTCAAATTGCTCAAACCACCAAACTTTTTACATCATTTCCCACATAATATTTACCCCCTAAATTTTCATATAAAAATGATGTTAGAAAGTACGCTACTTTGAAAAAATATTTGTATTTTTGCACTTTTGAAGTAAAATAAGTAAAAATACAAAGCATGAAAAAGTATTATTGTATAACGATTTTAGCACTTTTAGTTGTTACATTGTTACAAGGATATAATGTATCTTTGCAATACAAGGAATATATCTATAAGGAAATAGATAAGATTAATTCTGCACTAAAAGTTTCTGTTGATGAAGAATATGCTATCCGAGCACATCAAAATTACAATCCACATAAAGATGGAAAACAACGACTCTACACAAAAATAATGACGGACGAAGACTTTCTCAAGGCGAAGCCCGAGAAAGAAGATGTCATTCGCTTTGACGAAATAAACATTCAAGACCTAAGAGATAAAGGTATTGCAGAGACAGAAGCTGAAGCTATGGGATTATTGACAAAAGATAGACTTACTGCCAAGGGTAATCCCATTAATTTAGCCAAACTCTCCCGAATATTCAAGAAAAATCTAAATGAGGGCTTTACCTATACCTTATTAATATCAATACTCTGTTAATTCTTATGTAATCGATTGAAAATGAGAGAGTTAATTAACGTAATATAACTAATAAAATTTGGTTAAGTGGCTGATTATCAGTAACTTTATAGTTCTCTAAGCTCAAAGTTATATGACATCAGAACCACTCAACCAATATACGGAAATATGCAGAGATGCTATCAAAAGTTCATCTGCAAAGTTAAGCAAAACTTTCGAGAGTCTACTCTTGGAAATACTTTTATTGTACATGACGATACAAAGAAAGATAAATTTCACTCAAATGGAGCGTTACGGCACCCATTGTGAGCAGACCTACAGAACGAACTTCAACCGTGGTCGTGCTAAATGCATAGACTGGGTGAAGTTCAACCTTGCCCTATGCCGACGTTACTTGAATATGGATGGTCTATTGGCTATAGCCATCGATCCGAGCTACATCAGCAAGTCGGGTAAGAAGACTCCGCATATCGGTACTTTCTGGTCCGGTTGTGCAAGTTCCATGAAGCATGGGCTTGAAATCATGGGGCTTGCACTTGTCGATGTCCATGCCAACAGTTGCATGATGCTGCGCGCCCATCAGACTCCATCTACTGGAGAATTGAAAATGCGTAACATGACTCTCGTGCAACATTACATAGCGGTCATCAAGCGTTATAAGAAGGATTTGTTGAAGGTCACCGATATTGTTGTCGCTGACGCTTTCTTCTCTATCCGTCCGTTTGTGGACGGAATCAAAGAGTGCGGTTTCCATCTTGTCAGCCGCTTCAGGGATACTGCGAGCCTATATTATGTGTATACGGGACCTCGTTCCAATAAGCCTGGACGTCCCAAGACACTTGACGGAAAAATCAACTACAAGAAACTTGACCTCACACGTATGGCAGAGTTGCATATTGAAGGACTTGAAGGCACAGCCTACACACTCATAGCCTATTCAAAGGCATTGAAGCAGAAAGTGCGCCTTGTCATTTGGGTTATGCCGAACGGAAAACACAAGCTTTTCTTCTCAACAAAGACATCCATGTCGGGTGAGGAAGTGTTGCGCACATACCGCTCAAGATTCCAAATAGAGTTTTGTTTTCGCGATGCAAAGCAATATACTGGTCTTACGCATTGCCAAGCAAGACACAAGAACCAGTTGGACTTTTCCTATAATGCATCATTCGCATCACAGAATGTTGCGAAAGTGATGATGAAGGAAAATGAATTGCCGTATTCCATGGCTTCTTTCAAGGAGATTATGGCAAGCACATACATCGCTAAATTAATTTTCAACAAGTGTCGGAGAATACCGAACCGAAAGTTAATTAGTCATACTATCAAAGAACTCTTTGGCTGGCAACGTAAAGCTGCTTAGCCATTATCTCAAATTTTAACGAACTATTGTAATATTAGATGAGAATAAAAAAGCCATTAAGAGTTATGGGCAAACAAAGGACATTGAGACTTGGCAGGCTAGCAAGCCTATCGCCATCGGGCTCAAACCTATCCGTTTCGTACAGGCAAAGGTAGATATAACTCCATCTTCTTTCATCATAAATTCTATAGAGACTCTAATCTCTACCATAATGCTAGCTCTTATCATCGTCTTCTGCGTAGGATACCAGATGACTGCCATCAGATACAAGGAAGACCTTCTGAGGAATCGTGAGGTAAGCCTTCATGGAACTGTACACGACTTGAAAGCACCATTGGCAAGCATCTTGCTAAAGTTGGGATTCATCAAAGACTGTATCAAGGATGCTGACTTGCAGGAGATGATTACTTCTTCTGAAAGACAAATCAAGAATCTTGCCAATACCATCAAGACAATACTTATCACCTCTAAGGCTAGTGAAAGCAAGTTGGTTATCAACAAAGAACAAATTGACATCATCGAGCTGACGAAACAAGCGCAAGAACAAATAGATATCAACTATGCCAGCAAGCCACATGCCATCGGAATCCACGACCATCGTGAAGAGAAAGCACTGGTGTATGCAGATAAGTATCTGATAGAAAATGTGATGCACAATCTGATGGAGAATGCCGTTAAATACTCAGACAAGGAGGCAAATGTTGAAGTCAACATCAAACAGGATGAACATTTCACCATCATCAGCGTGTCTGACCATGGCGTAGGCATCGACAAAAAATATCAGAAGAAGATATTCGAGCAGTTCTATCGCATACCAGCCACACACCATAAGAGCGGATATGGCATAGGCCTTGCCATGGTAAAATATGCCGTTAAGGCACATGGCGGAACCATCAAGGTGGTGAGCGAACTAGGCAAGGGCAGCACCTTTACATTTACATTGCCGCTCAACTAAAAGCAACAAATCGTAATGGGCAAGGAACAAGAAACAAGATAAAACATTATAAAATAAGAAATATGGAAAAGATAAAAGTACTATTGGTCGATGATGACCTGGATTTCGGCAACACAGCAGTCTTGCTACTTAAAAAAGCAGGCTATGAGGTCTATTTTCAAAACACGCTGTTTGGAGTAGAAAGCCTTATCATGAAGCTGTCTCCCAACCTCATCATCCTCGATGTGATGATAGGAGAAGAGAACAGTCTGGAAAGAATCAACGACATCCGTCTTGCCGCAGAAGACATCCCTATCATGTGTGTATCTTCGTTACATGATCCAGAACTCAAAACCGAAGCCGCCAATAATGGCGCGATGATTTACATCGAGAAGCCTTTCGACAGCCGTGAGTTCCTGGGATGGGTAAACCGCTATGCCAAGCCTAAAGACTTCAGCAATTCTCGTATGATAAACATGGGTGCCTACACCGTAGATACAGAGAGCCATGTGCTCAGCTTCCGTGGCTGCAGCGAGAAGACGCTGGGCAATACCGAGTTTGCTACACTCAAGCTATTATGGATCAATAAGGGCGAAGTCGTGCCACGCCAAGACCTCAAGGATACAGTTTGGAGAGGTGTACACTGTAGCGAAGAAAGTCTGAATAATGTGATGTACAACTTGCGACGATATTTCGCCAAGGATGCCTCCATCCACCTGGAGACATTGCGCGGAGAAGGATTCAAGATGTGGATGGATGACTAGTTTTATGGCTCCTAAGTCTATGAGTTCCAAGAAGAAAAACATAGAGTTAAAAAGCAAAGAAAAAAACAACACGGACAAATTCAATTTGTCCGTGTTCCTAATTTAACTTAATTATTTTAACTTTTATTCGTTCATACACTACACAGATGCAAGTTAGTACCATTGCCTGGCAAGAAGTAGCATAAGCCTTGTTTTAATCTTTCAAACACCCTCTAGGAACTACTTTTTTTCGATATTTCCTCAGTTGGCCGATTTTCATTTCCTCAGTTGGCCGGATTCCATTTCCTCAGTTGGCTGGACTCATTTTAATTAACAGGCTTTGATTGCCTGAAAGCAGAAGGCGTTACCCCTCTCATCTTCTTGAAGAACTTGGTGAGATGTGCCTGAGATGAAAAGCCGAAGGTGTTGGCTATCTCCTGCACCGTATGCGTGGTGGTAGAAAGCTCGCGCTCTATCTCCTTCACGATGTATTCATCGATAATCGCCTTCGGCGTCTTGCCGGAGATACGGCGGGTAACCTGCGCCAGATAGCGGCCACTCACATTCAGCTGGTCGGCATAGAAATGCACATCGCTATAGGTGCGGCAGAAGTTATTCACCTGCGAGATAAACTGGTTGTAAAGTTCGGAACTCCTGCCCTGCAGATTGCTCTCCCTAACCAGTTCTATATTAATGAAATCCTGCGCCATCGCCAACGCCTCCTCCATCTTCTTGCCCTGGTTCAGATAGATGGCAAGGGCAGAAGAGAAGCGGTTGATGAGACCATGCGAATTGGCATTATCAAGGCGATAGATCCGGAGTCCCTGCTTTTCGGCAAGCTCCAGAAGTCGGGAGTTCTGAAGAATGATGTCACTCTCCTTCTTTCTCGCCACAACTACCGAGCAGAGCGGCAGCAGGCGATATTTGATCTGGCTCACCACATCCTCGGTCATCAGCGCATCACCCTGGCTCGACCAGATGGAAGGAGCATAGATGATGTGTTCGGGACGATACTTGGTCAGGGCATCGATGAGCACATTCAGCGTCTCTACCTTGCGTATCATTCCCACCTTCACGATGTTGGGCTGCATATCGTTCATGATTGCCTCTATCTGTCCGGAAACAATCTCGGCTGGAATATCGAAGAACTCCTGGATACCCAGGGTATTCTGCACGGTGATGCTGGTTATCGCCGAAACGGCATAACCTCCCAATTCGAATATCGTCTTGATATCCGCCTGCACACCAGAGCCACCGGTGCTGTCGGAACCGGTAATCGTTAATATTGGCAACATTTCGTTTGAACTTGAATGAATCTTTCTATCTCTTCATATATTCCGAAGGCGACATGCCGAACAACTTGGAGAAGCACTTCGAGAAGTAGCTGCTGTTAGAGAAGCCCACGGTGTACATCACCTCGGAAACGCTGAACTTGCCAGCCTTCAGCAGTTTAGCAGCCTTGCGCAATCGCATGTCACGAATCAGTTCTACAGGTGTCTGACCCGTAAGCATCTTCACCTTGCGATAGAGCTGCTTGTTACCCATGCCCATCTTCTCCTGAAGCATTGTTACGTTGAAGTTGGAATCTATCATGTTTTCATCTATCGCCTCCTTAATCTGATCAAGCAGGCGCTGATCCATTTCATCCAACTCTTCAACTTCCGGCTGCGGTCCATTAACCATCTGAACAACCATGGCACCCGGAGCATCATCCGACGAAACATCCACATCGAGCGTAGAACTTACCACATGGGATACCTCTTCGAAAGAACGATGCTCCACTGCCGTCTTCAGGTCGTCGGCAAGGTTGGCATAGAACTCCATACGCGCCTTTACCTGCTCCAGGATCTCAGCCTTCTGCTTCTCAGCCTCCTGCAACTGCTTCTTCACGAAATGAGAGTTGATGATCCAGGCGAGGAAGACAATCAGCAGGGTAAGATAGAACAGCTTGCACCAGATGGTGAGATACCAAGGTGGAAGCACGGAGATATCGAGCGTATAAACCTCGTCGCCGATATTGCCCTCGCCATCCAGCACATGAACGGACAGATGGTAATCGCCATACGACAAGCCATTGTATGAAATATCGAGATTGCCCTTGTCCAGATAGTGCCACTCGTGGTCGCTGCCCTCCAGGCGATAAGCATAGACGGCTGTAGGATGGTCGGCAAAAGGAAGGTCGGAGAGCTGAAGGGTGAAACTGTTCTCATCGCTCTTCAACACCAAGGTCTTCAAACCAACAGGCGATACGCCCGGCGTACCCTTGATGCTCTCGTCGAGCAACGCCTCCTGGGTCTGTCGGCCATTCACCACAATGCCAGCCAGCAGCAGCTGCGCCTTATCGTTCTTCGGCATGTCGAGGTCGGCACGGATAGAGACGAAGCCATCGTTGCCACCCATCACCACCTCGTGGTTCAGCTTGGAATAATAGATATTGTTAGGAGTAACCATCGGGATGATGAAGCGGAAGCTGTTACCCTTAGGATCCAGCACGCAACATGCGTTTCCGGCAGCCACCCAGATGTTTCCTTCCACATCACACATGGAAACCACCTTGTCGCCAATCTTCCATTCCTTGCTATCCACCTCCTTGCCCTTCATAGGCAGGTTCACCATGTAGCACTTGACGCTGGCGTTATATCCTACCCACACGTTGCCGTTGCCGGAAGCCATGAGATAGTTGATGGCGTCGTTGCCTCCGATATGGGCCACGCGCATGGTGTAAGGGTCGATGCGGTCGAGATGGTCATGGGAAGAAGCCCAGATCATTCCCTTGCCATCGAGCACCATCTGTCCGACATGCAAGCCCGAGAGGGCATTCTGTCCCTTGTCGGAAAAATGATAGTCTGCCACGCAGGTAGCCGTGCCCGAAGCTGCATGGGCGATGGCTGCCACCAGGCGCTGCTTCTCCATCACGAAGATGCCGCCCTGATAGGACGCCATCCAGATTCTGCCCTTTCTATCCTGAAGGATATCGTAGGCCCAGGCGGTGGAATACTTGCCGGTCTTATCATAGACGATGAAATTGAGCAACTGTCTGGTCGCCCTATCATAAAGGTTGATGCCGTGGTCTGTGCAGACCCACACATCACCATCCTGATCTTCATAAATCTTGCGCACACGGTTGTGGGCTAAAGGAGCCGCAGGATTGTTCTGCTTATACCATACCACATTCTGATAATCAGATACGGCACCCTGGGCACGCACGCCCTCGGTATAATGAATCAAGCCATTGGTACCACCCATCCACCATTCGCCATTACGGGTCTGGAGGATGGCATGCAGGAAGCTTCCCTCGCCGGAGAAGGTAATCTTATCGAGCGATGTGAAGCGATAGTAGGTATGGGTAGAGAGACGTGATAGTCCGTTGTCGGTACCAATCCACACATTCTGCCATTTATCTACATAGCAAGCCCATACGATGTTGTTGGGGATGGTAGCCTCATTGCGGGAGTCGTGAACGAAATGCTCCAGACTATTGTTCATCGCCATGCGATAGAGACCATTGTCGGTACCGATATAGAGGTTTCCATCCTGGTCTTCATCAATACATTTCACGGAGTTTCCGTTCAGTGCTTCTATCTTCGAAAAATTCTGCAGGCTGCGGTCGGCGCAATAAAGAGCGCCCTCGGTACCTATCCAATAGCAATGGCGGATGGCATCGTAAGCCAGGGCATTGACCAAAGGCTGTGCGCCCGGGGTAAGAAGGATGGGACGGTTGTTGAGACGGAGTCCGGAGAGTGAACCTACGAGAAGTCCCTTCTGGGTATGCAAGATGGCATACACATCCGGAGCGAAGGCTTTCTTTTTGTCCTTCATATCGATTACGCGCAGTTCCTTCAGTGCCTTTTTCTTGCTTTCATCTCCATAAGCCTCTGCATCAGGGGTAGAAACATAGGTTTCCTTCTTGGCATCAAACTGCAGGATGCCATTGCCCGTAGCCATATAGAGCATGCTGCCCTCGAAACCGAGTGCATTGATGCGTACATGATTAAAGGTGTGGGGAGCAAAATGGCGATAGTCATGATAGCCGTCATAACTGTAGAGTCCGTTATCGGTTCCAAGCCAGATGATGCCATTGGCATCCTGAGTAATCGCACTAACCGTCTGAGCACCATCAAGGGTGGTGTTGACGAATCTTTGCGCATGAAGCGCTAAGGTTACGAAGAGCATAGCTATCGCCATACCCATTCGGTTTATAGTTGTAGTTATCTTGTTCATGGCTGCAAAATTACACATTATTCATGATAATGCCAAATATTATTAGAGAAAAATAACAATAGGATAGGGAGAAATTGTTGCTACCATTAGAAGAAATCTCCGTTCAATACTTTTGAACGTATGTTCAAAGCTTTTGAATACACATTCAAAGCTTTTGAACACACATTCAACGTCGCTGAACGAAGAATTCCCCTAGGAGCAAGAACTTCTACTCCTAGGGGAATCTATATTTATCATTAGTAAGTTTGCTTTATATTGCCTGAAGCGTCAATGTCTTCTCGATGTTGCGCTTGCCATCCTTCACGGTGAGGATGATGTCGCCCTTCTGCGCCTTGCTCTGTACAAGAATCACGAGCTTGCCGGAGAAGAGACGCATGTGTGGCTGGGTGAATGGTTCGAGCGATGTGGCATCGCCATTGCAGGCTGCCTTGAAGGTTCCGGCACCTGTTACCTCGAAGGTCAGCTCATCATCGGCGAGCGGGCACTCGTTGCCATCCTTATCCAGAAGGCTCACGGTGACGAAGGCAAGGTCTTTGCCATCGGCATTCAGCAGCACGTTGTGCTCGTCGGTGCAGCCTTCTACCATGCAGGCGATAGGCTCATGATCTGGAGTTTCCACACTGAACTTCATCTGCGCTGGTTCACCGGCTGTACGCTTCACGTCCTCGCCTACCTTGTCGCCATACTGGTTGTAAGTAACCACACGAATCTCGCCCGGTTCATATTTCACGTTGTTCCAGCGGAGGCGATAGCGGTCCAGACGGCTTGACTTGTCCTTGCGCACCCTGCCCTGGCTCTTGCCGTTTACGAAAAGCTCGCCTTCCACACCATCGGTGTAGCAATATACAGGGGTAACCTGTCCTTCTCTACCCTTCCAGTTCCAGTGAGGAAGAAGATGGGTGGTGTGCTGATGCTCGTTCCAGCGGGCACGATACATATAATACCGATCCTTTGGAAGTCCGGCAAGGTCGCAGATACCGAAGTAGCTGCTGCGGCTTGGCCAGTAGGTATCGTATGGAGTCGGCTCGCCCAGATAGTCATAGCCCGTCCACACGAACTCTCCGATTACCCAACTGTAGTCATCCTGCATCTTCCAGTCATCATCCGGAAGATTACTCCAGGAGCAATACTCCGTATCATAGCTGGAGCACTGACCGTCGGCGTATGGGTTGTTGTTGCTGGCACGCACCTCAACCGGGAACTTATACACGCCACGGGAGCTGACGGTAGATGCTGTCTCTGAACCCAGGAGGAATCCCTGAGGCAACTGCTCGATATTCTTATAATATTTATGTACGCGATAGTTGAAGCCCGGAACGTCCATCACCTGAGCAAATCCACTCTTCAGGGCAGCCTCAGCCTTATCCATACCCTGGGTAACAGGGCGGGAAGGATCATACTGATGACAGATATCCTGCAGATGCTTGGCAATCTCCTTACCCTCCTTACTCCACTGCTCAGGAATCTCGTTGCCGATGCTCCACATGATGATGCTAGGATGGTTGCGATGGTGCTTCACAAGATTGGTGATATCCCTGTCACTCCATTCCTTGAAGAACTTGGCGTAGCCATTCTTGCACTTAGGAAAAATCCACATATCGAAGCTCTCAGCCATTACCATCATACCGAGTGAGTCGCAGATCTCCATCTGCATGGTAGAAGGCATGTTGTGGGCTGTACGGATAGCATCGCAGCCCATCTCCTTCATCGTCTTGATCTGGCGGATGAGTGCCGCCTTGTTTTCAGCAGCTCCCAACGGACCGAGGTCGTGGTGCAGGCAGACACCCTTGATCTTGCGGGTAATGCCATTGAGCTGGAAACCATTATTCTTGGATACCGAGATGGTGCGGATACCGGTCTTCAGCGTCTGGACATCAGCCACCTTCTTGCCTTCATATCGGGTTAACTTCACCTGATAGAGATAAGGAGATTCCGGCGACCAGAGCTGAGGATTCGCCACCTTCAAGGTAGTCTTGATTTCAGGGGTTGCACCCTTAATGGTCTGCTCGGCTACCTTGGTACCAGCCTCATCGAGCAAGGCGATGACCGTCTTGCCCGACTTACTAATCTTTCCTTCCAGCAAAGCGTTCACCTCTACTTCGGCTTCCTGCTTATCTGCCTTCAGGGTACGGACGAAGGTATCCCAGGTAGAGAAGTTCTCTTTGCCATAAAGTTCCACAGATACCGGACGGTAGAGACCGCCGCCTGGATACCATCTGCTGCTTTCCTCTACATTATTAAGATGTACTTCTATCAAATTGCTCTTGCCAAACTGGATGAAAGGAGTGATGTCGATGCGGAAGGCATTATAGCCGTAAGCCCACTTGCCAGCCTCCTTGCCATTGACGCTGACAATAGGCTGGCTCATGGCACCGTCGAAGACGAGTACGGCACGTTTATAGCCCTTAGGAGCCGTCCACTTCATCTGATACATGCCCTCGCCTATCCAAGGCAGCGCACCCGAACGGCCCGACTTCTCAGTCTTTTCCTTTTCGCCATTCTGCTCGATGGCTACCATCTGCAAGTCCCATTTCTTATCGAAAGGTCCCGAAATAGCCCAATCGTGAGGCACGGAGACCTGAGACCACGATTTGCCATCGCGGGAGAAATCCCACGACGGCAAATTTATTACTTTTCGGCTCTGCGCCTGGCACACGGAAGAGAGCGCCAGGGCAAGAGTCATGAAAGCTATGCTTCTCTTAATCATATATATTATTTCTATAGTTTGTTCAATATTCTATTTTCAGTTTCGCTTCTTACCACTCCCGAAAGAAAAGAAGAAAGCGAACTTGCCCGATTACTTGAAGGCATCGAGAGCTGCGGTTGGCTTACCGCTGTTGTCGAAGGCTCCCTTGTCGTAACCATTCCACTTGCCATAGCACTCAGGCTCCCAGTAGAACACGCCCTCGCAGGTAGAGATAGCCTTGCAGCCATCCACCATCTTCTTGAGGAATGGAGCGGCATTTTCTGAATCCCAGACCATACCAATCTCTGAGATGATGACATCGCAGTTGTATTTACCGGAAAGGGTCTTGATGTTGCTGAGACAAGCATCAGATACTTGCTCCCAGGTCTGGTCGGTAATCCAGTCAGGATAGAGCGACATGCCGATGACATCCCACTTGGCGCCCTTCTGCTTCAGACCATCAAACATCCAGGTATACTGGCCCAGATTGTTTCCCTTGTCAAGGTGCACAATCACCTTTGCCTCCGGATAAACAGCCTTGACGGCATCATAACCGGCATTGATGTAAGCGGCAAAGTTAGCCATGTTCTTAGAGGCACGGCCTGTTACCTTCAGGGCAGCATCGCCCTCCGCATCATTCCAGAGCATGCCGTCGGTGGTTTCGTTACCCACCTGCACCCACTCTACGTTGACGCCTCTTTCCTTCAAGGCTTTCAATACATCCTTGGTATGATCGGCAACCGCCTGCTTCATCTGATTGAAGTCATAGTTCTTCCAGGCAGCAGGAACGCCCTGCTTGGAAGGGTCTGCCCAAGTATCAGAGTAGTGGAAGTCAATCATCAGGCGCATACCGAGCTGCTGAGCTCGCCATGCCTTCGCCACCACATCATTCTTTCCGTTCCATCCACCATCAGGGTTTACCCATACACGAAGACGGATGGAGTTCATGCCGAGGTCACGGAGAAGCGCCATGCACTCGGTTGCCTTACCATTGGCGTTATAGAATTTCTTTCCGTTCTGCTCCATCTCGGTGAGCCAACTAACATCGGCTCCCTTGGCGAAGCCGCTCATATCGTATGTCTTCTCCTTTTCGGGAGTAGCATTATCTTCATTGCTGCAACTTGTGCCCGTGATAGAGAACAAAAGTGCTGAAGCCAGCAATATGGCTTTTCCTAAAATATTCTTCATTGTTCTTTGGGTTTATAGCTATCTTTACATTATTCTAAATAACGCTTTTACGTATCAGATATTGCAAAGATAGCTGAATTATTTATTCATATTTCCATGTCATGGCGTTGATGTCGGCAGTAACAGTAACCTCGCCGCCAGTTACATCGTCCTTGAACCAAATGTTCCAACAATCACTAGCTGTAGACAATTTAAAGAGATCGCTTGGATCTGAACCATACCAGGTCTGCTTGTCGTCCTTGTTCTCACCTACGTAGATGAATCGGAAGTTCTCCCAAGCAGTTGGTTTGTACTTACAGGTATAAACGCCATCACTCACCTTGTTCATCACGGCAAGAAGGGTGTTACCGTCCGTGCTGAACATACAGAGGGTATTGCTAGCCTCTGGTTCTGGAGCAGTCTGATTACCAGCTTCAATAGAGTAAGTCAGTTCGCTGTGCTCGCCTACCTTTACGGTGATGGTATAAGTACCCGCCTTGGCTATGTTCACGCTGCCAGCAGTTGCGGCATCAGTCATCTTGCCATCAGCCAGCGTATAGTTCATGGTCTTGACTACGGCTGCAGCATCGTCTGTAGCTGTAGCCTTGCTGTACTCTGCACCCGTAGCTACTATATTAATAGGTGTATTATCAGCTGTGGTTGTAATCACCTTCACCCAAGCATAGTTAGGAGCATCGTAGGTCATTTCCTCACCATTCAACTGCATCGCCTTGATGTAGGTTGGCTTGAATTCCTTAGCCTTTGTATCTACCACTGTATAATAAATACCTGTCTGACCAGGGAACCAGAAGTTCCATGCAGACTCCGTATTATCCATTTCATACACATGGCCATCCTGTCCTACATTACCCCAAATGGTTCCATCATTCTCCTTACCCCAGATGTGGAACCAAGAAGAAGCAGTCATATAGCCGGCATAAACTCCATCAGAATGAGGAGAATAGAGTTTGGTAAGAACTTGATCCTTATTCTCATTCAGGATATTGATGTAACTCATATCAATAAGGTATGGAGTAACCTTTACCTGGCAGACATTACTGTAAGCGGCATCAAGATTGGCACCTTTCTGACTCTTGATACGGAAATAGAGAGGCGAACTCTGTCCTGCAGTCAGACCGAGATCCTTGGCAGCTGCATTGAGATCCGCACCAGTGAAAGCCTTGGAGAGATCGGTTACGGAATACTCCTTTACCGTAGCAAAGCTCTCTGAAGGAGATGCCTGCAGATAGGTTTTCAACACACCATTGCCCGCAGGTTTGGTCTCGTCGCTCGAAAGCAAGGTGGGATTCTGCCAGGCCATCGAAAGAACGATGTCCTTACTGTTGTCAACAGACAGCACCACATCGCTGACCGATGCCATCAGACTGGATGCCTTGAAGCCATCCAGATATATCTTGTCGCCACTCTCGTCGCAACTCACCAGAGCGGTGAGTGCGCAGAGAAGCATCATCAGGTTTCTAAATATCTTTTTCATTCTTTTATCCTATTAATAGTTGTCGTTATGAAGATTTGGATTGGCGGTAAGCTCGGTGTTAGGGATTGGATAGATGTTGTACTTGCTGTCAACAGCCTGTCCATCGTGGGTGCCACCCTTCCACTGCCAGATATACTTGCTAGTGGTAAACTCGCCGAAGCGAATCAGGTCGGTGCGGCGATAGCCCTCATGATAAAGCTCACGAGCTCGCTCATCGAGGATGAACTGGAGGAAGGCATCGTCATTGGCAAAATTGCTAGACCAAACATCAGAAGCACCTGCACGCTCGCGGAGGAGATTGATCCAATAGATGGCTCCCTGCTTTCGGGAAGCGATGACCTCAGGATCGGCAGCATCAGTCTTTCCTTCTGGCCATGGATCCCAACTTGCACCCTGGGTACGAGCCACGCACTCAGCATACATCAGATAAACATCTGCCAAGCGGAAAAGAGGGAAATCGGTTTCCACACCATCATTGGCTGTATTGGATGCTATGGTTCCATCATCCTTCAGGTTGCTCCATTTCTCTGAGAGATAACCGGTGGCTTCATCGGTCATGCTGGTTACATCCTTGCTCTGCCCGTTGGTAAAGAACTTGCAGCGCTTGTCGCCATTGCCATCGATATCGGTCTGGGTAAACTTATCCACGAACTCCGGACGGAGGCGGAACTCACTCCAGCCATTGGTAACACCGAAGTCGGCAACATTCTGATTGGCATTCGACATACTCAACTGTCCGCAAACCAAATAAGTAGATGAACCCCAGCTTACGGTATGCTCTGCACTTACCGGCAAAGCAAAGATAATCTCGTTGGTACGCTTGTCATTATCGGCATTGAAGAGCTTGCTGTAATCAGACTCCAAAGAGTAGCCCATATTCATTACCTTCTCGCAGACCTCCTTACACTCGGCATACTTAGCTACGCCGGTATAAACCTCGCTGTTCAGATAAAGCTTGGCAAGCAAGGTATAGGCGGCACCCTGAGAAGCCTGGCCGTAAGGACAGGTGGATGCAGGAAGCATGTCGCCTACGCAATCCTTCAACTCGCTCTCGATGTAATCGAAAGTCTGCTGCGGAGTATAACGAGGAGGAATAAAGCTGCCTACAGGATCGTTCTCTGTCACCATCGGAATATTGCGATAGAGATCGAGGGCATGGAAGTAGAACATGGCGCGCATGAAGCGGACTTCTGCCTTATACTCCTTTATCTTCACCTCATCCTCGCCCGAGAAGCTGGTGCCATTGGCATTGCGGAGAAACTCGTTGCAGAGGGCGATGTTGTAATAGATGCGATAGTACATATCTGATACCCAGGCATCGTTGGCATCCCAAGAGAGATAGGTCAAGCCTGTGGTCTGTTCACCTGTCAACCAGGTAGAGGCAAATTCATCGGTACCACACTCCTGCATATTGATAAACATACGCATGTAGTCGAAACCACTACCGTTGTTCAACACGGATTCCATATCCTTGTTATCGCCACCCTTGCCCTGACCGCTGGTCACCATGGCAGCATAAATCTTACCCAGCACTGCCTCGTAATTGGCAAGTGAGGTATAAACATCCTTAGAGGTTGTCTCCGTCTGAGGATATTGGTCGAGGTCGGATACACAGCTGGTAGTGCTGCTCAGCACTGCTGTTCCCAACATCATACTATATAATATATTCTTAAGTTTCATTGTTATTTGTACTTTGAACGTTGAACTTTGAGCTTTATGATCAGAAAAGCCTCAATCTATTAACTATTAACTGTCAACTATTAACTAAAACTGAAGTCCAAGGCTTACTGAATAGGTGCGAGGACGTGGATAGAATGAGTTGTCCATTCCGTTTGGCACCTCAGGGTCTGTGCCTGAGTAACCGGTAATGGTGAATACATTCTGTACCATCGCAGATACGGTGAGTGAAGCCCACTTGTTGATCTTGCCTACATTGTAACTCAGGCTCAGGTTATCGAGTTTCAGGAATGAAGCATTCTCTACGTAGTAATCTGAGAGATACTGACGGGTCTTGAAGCCTGTCTTCAGGAAACTTGTATTGAGGTTGTTGAGCTGTGAGTTGTTGTAGCTCACGGTCTCCCAAGCACCAGTGCTCATGCCCATGCCATTATATACGTAGTTGTCGATGTTGGCACGGAAACTCATACCGAGAGTCAACTGCTTATATCTCAAAGATGTACTCAAGCCCATGATGTACTTAGGAGCAGGAGAATGATAACGGTAGAGGTCGGCATCATTGATTTCGCCATCGTTGTTCAAATCGGCATAAGCGCCCTCGATTGGCTTGCCTGTCTCTGGGTCGTAGAGCTGATGATATACGTAGAACATGTATGGCTCATATCCCTCTGAGAGTACCTGGAACTGGTAAGCATCGATAGATGGACCTACCTTCACGTTGGTCTGACTTCCACCCGGAGTCAAAGAAAGGTTCTTCACCTTCATATTCTGCCAGGTAAAGTTGTAGCTCAGGTTCCACTCCCAGTCCTTGGTCTTGATAGGAGTTGCATTCAGGGAAACCTCGATACCCTTGCTATCCACATTACCTACGTTGGTAAGGATTGTCTTCGAGAAGTTGGAACCTGCTGCTGTTGGTACAGATGCCAACAGGTCCTTGGTCTTACGGGTATAGAAATCGATGGCACCACCGATACGGCCATCCAGGAATCCGAAATCAAGACCGAAGTTCCAGGAGGTTGTTGTCTCCCATTTCAGGTTCTTTACGTATGCCTCAGGACGGTAAGTATTGATATACTGTCCGTTGATGAACGCTTCGGCACCTGTCACACTGTATGTATAAACCGGCAGATAGTTGTAGTTGCCGATGCCTTCCTGCTGACCGGTAACACCATAGCTGGCACGGAGCTTCAAGTTAGAAAGTACCTTCTGGTTCTTCAACCAAGGCTCTTCTGTCAAAGTCCAGCCCAAAGCAACAGATGGAAAAGTACCCCAGCGGGTATCCTTAGAGAAACGGGAAGATGCATCGCGACGAACTGTAGCAGTCAGGAGATACTTTCCATCGAAGGAATAGTTGACACGTCCGTAATATGACAACATTACATGACGGTAATCTGATGCCTTTACGGTTGACAGGTTTGTACCTGCTGCACTCTTGGTATAATAGAGTGGTGTAGTACTCTTCCAGTACTGGTAGTCGTAACCAGCTGTCAAATCAACATTACTCTTGATATTCTCGAAATACTTCGCATAGTTAGCATAAAGGGTAAGCAGACGGTTCTCATTCTTCTGAGGACCATACTTGTAATCGCTACCGCTCAGAGACTCATCCTTGTTGAATGACTGTGCAGCATAGACAGGAACATGAATGGTTCCGTCGCCCTTGGCATAGTCAGCACCCACGGTGGCATGAAGCTTGAGGTCTGGCAGGAAATGAACCTTATAATCCACATCCATCGAACCGATGAAGCGGCTCACCTTACTCTTTGAATCATAAAGATCTACCAAACCGCGTGGGTTTCTCACACCCGCATTCACAGGATAGCCATCAGCATCGAGTGCCTCATTATAGCCACCATATTTGTCGTTGCCGGAATAAACCGGGATGGTTGGGTTGAATGTTGCGGCAGCCCAAACGGCACCACCATTATTGAATGAGTTGTTATTGAGTGTACCCTTGGCGTTGATGGTCAACTTCAGGTGGTCCTGGAAGAAGCTAGGAGTCAACACCACGTTACCTGTCCAGCGCTCTACATTATCCTTGCGCACCAGACCGCTCTGGTTGTAATATCCGGCAGAAACACGGAAAGGCAAATACTTGCCGATGCTTCCGCTCAAGCTGAGGTTGTTATCAGTACCGAAAGCGGTGCGATAAACCTCATCGTTCCAATCGGTATTGGCATTGCCTAGCAATGACTTCTGGTTATCGGTACCAAACTGATTGATGACATTCACGAAATCATCATGGCTCAGCATATCCACCATCTGCGCACGGGTCTGCATACTGTTGGTAGTATTGAAGTTCACCTTCAAACCGCCCTGCTGTCCCTTCTTGGTGGTGATGATAATGACACCATTAGAGGCACGGGAACCATAGATGGCTGTAGAAGAAGCATCCTTCAACACGGTCATGCTTTCGATATCAGATGGGTTGATCATACTGAGGAAGTTGCTGCTGTTACCAGAGATACCACCCTGCTCCAATGGCACACCATCGAGCACGATAAGCGGGTCGTTGCTGGCATTCAGAGATGCACCACCACGCACACGGATGGTACTACCTGCAGAAGCAGAACCACTGTTGGACATAATCTGTACACCCGAAACCTTACCATTGATCAACTGCTCTGGAGAAGAAACGAGACCCTTGTTAAAGTCCTTTGCCTTCACCGTAGCCACGGAACCCGTCAGATCGCTCTTGCGTGCAGTACCATAACCGATGACCACGACATCGGCAAGCGCCTTGCTATCCGATTCGAGATTCACCTTCATATTATCAGATATAGCCACCACCTGGTCGATATATCCTATATAGGAGATTTTCACCTTCTTGGCTGAAGAAGGTACTTGAAGACTGAAGTTACCGTCAAAGTCGGTAACCGTACCACTCTTATCACCTTCCACCATGACAGTGGCGCCGATAAGAGCCTCACCATTCTGCGCATCTGTTACTACACCCTTGACGGTGCGGGTTTGAGCCAGGAGCTGCAAACATCCCATGAGCAACAATGCTACGAGAAGAAAACTTCTCTGTCTAAACTTTCTAAAGATTGCATTCATTTTGCTTAGCTGTTTATTAATCAGGTTCTTATTATGATTGAATGATTTGTTTCGTTGCTGGTAGCGATGGGAGTCGCTTGTGACAACGATTTGTTTCGGTTGCAAAAGTAGGAAATAGAATGCAAAGTGCTAGACAGATACTTGACAAATGAAAAGAAAAAACGGACAAGAAGACGGAATATATCCGCTTTTGTCCGTTTTGTTATATTATAATGGAAGAAATACCTTTACCACACCCGACTTGTAAGCATCGAGAATGCTTGCCAATGCTGGCAATGGCTGCTGATGACCATTGGTTACTACAGTTTCATCTGGAATATCGAAGTGGATGTCGCCATGGTTCAATCGACCAGCGCCATAATAACCTTCTACGATAGCTGGCACATCGGCTGCGTTATCAGCTGTATGTGCATACATCAAGCTTGAGTTGGTATCGAAGTTATTATAGGCAGTACCACCCACCAAAGTCTTCACGCTGGCAGGCACCAGATCAGAAGCCCTGGCTACCTCGTAGGCATCGAAGCTGGTATTGTTGGATGCATAGGTAACATAGCTGAAGCCGCTTGGCTTGTTGGCAAACACATTGCCATACGCCTTGATCATACCACCATTCTCGCTAGAGAAGGTTCCCTTTGAACCCTTGGCATCGGTGCCCTGCTGAGAGCTCATGATTGGACGCTTCACAGCATCAAAGTAGTTAGATTCCATAAAGATATTAGAACCCGTTGTGGCTCCTACGCCATATACATCACAATGCTGATAGTAGTTATTGTACATGTGAACGGTCATGGTACGTACACGGGCATGACGGGAATCGGAATGGTCAAACCAGTTGTGGTGATAGGTAATCCAGTTTTCACCAGTCTCGCTCTTCATGCCACACATAGAAGACTTACCGTTATCCCAGAAATGGTTGTAAGCCACGGTCACATACTTAGAGTTGCCCTTGATATCCACGGTACCATCTCCCTTTGCCTGGTCGGCAGCACTACCTTTTCTGCCATAGAACAAATCCAGGTGGTGAATCCAGATGTTTGAATTCTTTGTATCGAGCGACATTGCATCGTCGAGACAACGCATGATGGCGAAGTTACGGAACTCCACGCTCTTGGCATTTCTTACCAGGAAGCCGAAGCCATAGACGGTGGCATCATCACCCACGCCCTCGAAGGTCATGTTCATGGTAGAATAGCCAGCCTTACCCTTAATCTGCAAACCCTCGGCAGAACTTGAAATTCCATCCAGGTCAGCCAGGCTCACCTTGCCGATGATACGGAAAGCAATAGGAGTGGTATCATATCCCTTCTGGTAAGCATCGATGATTGCCTGCAAACCTTTCACGGTTTGCTTCTTGTTCTTGGCTCCGGTGATGACTTCTGTAGATACGGTCTTGGCTGTGCTTGCTGTGATATAGAGAATCTTGGCATCCGACTTCAATGTACCATCATTGTTGTAAGCACCAATTCCCTCGAAATTGAAATGAGCGAAGCCCTCACGGTTGTAGTTCTTTACCAAGAGATTGGAAACCGTATTGGCACCAGCCATCTCCTTACCGGCAGCATCCACAGGAACCACCTTTACAGAATAGGAACCCGCCTTCAAGCCGAGCACATCGGCACGGAAATAAGAAGCATACTGACGAATCAGTTGTGCATCAATTTTCTTGCCATCTACATATACATTGTAAGAAGAAGCTCCCTCGAAAGGAGCCCACTTCAGATAAACAGACTCCAGCCAGGCCTTTGCCTCCGTAATCTTCACAACGCCGGCAGGATTCTCCACGCCTCCGTTCTCACCCTGCTCCACTCGCTTGGCAAAGTTGATTTCTCTGACAGAAGCATCATACTCATCGTTATCGCTTCCATCCTTCGGAGCGATGATAGCCTTGTCGCCTTCAAACTTCACACTGGCCAAGTCGGCAGTATTGTAATATTTCACATCTCCCGCATTGGTGGTAACAAACATCTGGTTCACCTTGCTGTTACGAGCCACAGCATGATTCACCTTATCTGCATTTACCTGAGCCAACACGCTACCGGCACCTCCCAATAAGAGCGCCAAAGAGAATACCATTTTCTTCATTCTGAATTCCTCCTTCATTACTTTATGATTACTTTCTTACCATTCACGATATAAACGCCCTTAGACAATCCCTCAACGGAATTGCCCACCAACTGACCATTGAGGTTAAAAACCTTACCCTGCAATGCCTCCTTGAGCTGCTCCACCTGATGAATACCTGCGGATGTGCCATAAGTGAAAGAAAGCGATACGAGCGACATATCCATCGTATCAGAAGAGTTGTCAGCGTAGCTGAGCGTTACGTTGTCACCATCGAAGGTGATTTCTGTGATGGTCTTGTCGATCACCTGACCATCTACCTTTACGGTTTGCTTGTTGTCTGCATACACGGCGGCAGAGAGCATACAAGCCAATAGGAATAAGTACTTCTTCATTATCTAATATGTTTGTTAGATTACTTAATATTATAGATGATTGTTTTGTTTGCGATGCAAAGATAAACAAATATCTTATAGATTGCGACATACTATGACAACTTTTAAACGTAAACGTTATCATAAACATCAGACTGCATCATTTTTAAAATATTGGTAAAAAAAAAGGCGAGCACTATTCACCAAGAACAATGCTCGCCAAAAAATAGAGTGTGTTAACTTATATCTAACCTATCCTTAATATCCTGGATTCTGCCAGAAACCTGTGGTGCTGTTCACTTCTGTTGTGAAGTTCTGAACGGCATCAATCTCGTTCTGTGGAATTGGACGGTAGAGATAATGCTTGTTACCATCTGCCTTCAAGTTGGCTGATGCCTGAGCATTGTACTTCTCTACATATTCATAAAGTTTACCGGTACGCTTCAAGTCGAACCAACGCATCTGCTCACCGCAGAACTCAACGGCACGTTCCTCAAGGATAGTGTCGATGTTCGCATTGCCACTCAAGGTATTGTCTGTACCTTCGATGGCACGAGCCTGACGAAGCTGGTTGATGGTTGCCATGGCTGCATTACCATCTCCTAAAGCCAACTGGCACTCTGCCTTGATGAGATACATCTCTGGCATACGCATCACGATGGCATCACGGCTAGAGATGTCGTTGGTTGGGTAATTCTCATCATACTCGTTATCCAGGAACTTCTTGATACCTGGGAATGAGCACCATCCAGCAATCTTGTATGAATTGAAACGTTCGTCACCATAAACCCTAGAGCTCTTGACTGCTGCCTCTGTTGGCTTGGCTGTAGCCTCATCCATAGAGGTATAAACAGGGATGTCGCCACCAGCCATAAACTGGATGCGGTATCTGTTCTTAGCCCAAGCCTGCATAGCCTGACCCTCTGGGGAATCTCCATCCATAGGACAGTAGTAGATGGCTGTATCCTGCAACAACGGATAATTCTTTGCATTCTTTGCCAAATCTGGAGATGCGATGTCGTAGTGATCGAGCAGGGTTGCCTCAGAACGCTGGTCGGTAGCCTTATGCTTCTCCAACAGGTTCCACAAGTGCAAAGATGGCAAGTAGCGGGTAAAGCCACGTCCGTATGGTGAGTAAGCTGCACCGCACTCTACGTTCTTGCCGGTTGACTTACTCTTGATAGTAGTCTTGCCCTTGGCAATACGCCAGAACACCTGTGAGTCTTTCTGACCATTACCACCTAGGTCGGTGGCACCATTGTTCCACATTGATACGAACATCAACAGCATAGCACTACCGCCACGGCTATAACCTGTACGGGTAATCAAACTGTTATACTGCATTGGGCTACCGCCTTCCAAACGGTAACGGTAAGGAATACAGTTGGCATTGGTAGCGATGTCCTGAGAATATGTTACACCGAAGAGAGCCTCCTTGTTGGTATTGTAGCTCTCGTTAGACATGGTCCATACATGCTTGTAGTCATTATCCAGGCTGGCGTAATCGCTTGCACCGATAACAGCCTCAGCATCAGCCTGTGCTGCAGTATAGAGGGCATTCTTATCCTTGCCATCATAGTTACCACCCTTTACGGTCTGGTTCAACTGTCCGCCCAACCATGAAGCAGCATAGAGCAACACTCTTGCTCTCAAAGCCTTGGCAGCCCAATAGTTGGCACGGCCATCTGCCTTGGTCTTGTAACCGGCAGCCTCGAAGTTGGCGATAGATGCATCCAGGTCGTCCAGAATCTTGCCATAGACTTCATTCTCCGGCATACGGGTTGGGTTGAAGTTCTGAGCTGTGATAGGCTCTGCATTGTAAGGGATAGCACCCCAGATGTTCACCATGTGGAAATAGTAGAAAGCACGCATGAAGTGTGCCTCACCCAGGTTGCGGTTCTTCTCCTCGTCGCCCAGGAAGGTAGCCTCGTTGATATACTTGAGGGCATTGTTGCAAACATCAGTAGCGCTATAGAACAACTCCCAGTAATGGTCCAGACAAGGGTTGTCGGCTACATTGTTCTCCAAGGCAGCAGCACCAAAGTTGTAAGAGCAAAGGCTCTTCTGCTTATTGTCGTAGCCATAGTAAAAGAGGTCGGTACCCATTTCACTCAAGCCCAAACCAGCCTCCTTACCATACCATCCGCGAGCGAAGGTATAGCAGTTGGCAACCAGTCCTTCCAATCCAGAAGGGGTTTTATATGTCAAGTCGGCAGTTTCGCCCACCTTGTTCTCTTCTTCCAGGAAATCAGAGCAAGAGGTAAGCCCCAACATCATAGAAGAGGCTGCTGCCATGAATAATATCTTTGTTTTCATAATTGATTCGATGATTTTAGAATTCTACATTAAGACCTACTACTACCTGCTTCTGCATTGGGAACGAGATGCTACCACCACGCTCTGGGTCGTAGTTGTCAATCTTGCTCCATGTCATGAAGTTCTTCATTGAGCAGTAGATGCGAGCCTTGCTCATGCCCACGGTGTGCAACCAGTTGGCTGGCACGTTGTAAGAGAGGGTGATATCCTTGATCTTGAAGTAATCTGCCTTCTCGTATGTGAATGCACTCTTGTAGGATGACCAGATTTTGCTGGCATTTGAATCCAAACCTGGGCTAGGGAACTTAGCGCCCGGATTGGTTGGTGTCCAGTAGTCAATGGCATCACCCCAGTTGGCTGACTCATAGTTCAACTGCTCATTCATGGCGTAAGAGATGTAGCCTCCCAAACGTGCCATCAACTGCACAGAGAGCGAGAAGTCCTTGTAGCTGAAGGTGTTGGTCATACCAAATACGTGATTAGGGTCGCGGTTGTAGAGTACACGGTCGTCAGATGTGATATTGCCATCGTTATCTGCATCCAAAATCTTTGGAGAACCTGGTGTACCATAGCCCTTGGTGCTGGCGCAGGCAGGCTTCTTTCCGTCGTGAGCTGCCTTGAAGTCCTCTACATACTGGTCGAACTCACCGATACCCCATTCACCGAGTACCTTGTAATCATAGAATGCGTTTACACGATTGCCTACGAACAGGCCCTTGGTTCCTGATACATACTTATCTACACCACCTGTCAACTCGGTAATCTCATCCTTGAAGTGAGAGTATGACCAGTTGGCTGTCCAGTCGAAGTCCTTGGTACGGATGATGTCTGTCATCAAAGATACCTCAAGACCCTGACCCTTGGTCTTACCGATGTTGTCGATTACGGTTGGGAAAGAAGAAGCTGGTGCTGTCTTGTAGAACAACAGGTCGTAGGTATGGTTCCAATAATAATCCACGCTACCGCTGATGCGACCGTCGAAGAAACCGAAGTCGAGACCCAGGTTGAAGGAAGATGTCTTCTCCCAAGTCAGGTTAGAGTTACCCATCTGACTAGGAATCTTACCAGCCACGTCGTTGTTACCTAAATAATAATAATAGGTAGTACTGCTCAAGGATGCCAATGTAGAATAAGCATCGATGGCTGCATTACCGGAAACACCCCATGAAGCACGGAGCTTCAGGTTGCTCAATACCTTCTGGTCTTTCAGCCAATTTTCTTCGATTAATCTCCAACCTGCTGCCACAGATGGGAAGTAACCCCACTTGTGTCCCTTTGCCAAGGTAGAAGAACCATCGGCACGGAGAGAAGCGGTAAGCAAATACTTGCTGGCGTATGAATAATTCAGACGACCGAAGAATGACAACATGGCTGTCTTCACGTATGTAGAAGTTGTCACAGGTGAGAGGATCTTGGAAAGATCACGGAAACCACTCTCATAGTAGTGGGTAGCACCGGCATCACCGCCTACAGTAGAACTTTCTGTTACGGTCTGTGTCAACTCATGTCCCAGCAAAGCGGTCAAGTCATGCTTCTCTGCGATGGTAGTATTATAGTTAATGGTGTTGTCCCATGTAATCGCAGTAGAGTTATTTCTGATCTGACGGATGTAGCTGGTAGAAGGAGACTGGTATCTCTGCTGACTCTGATAGTCCTGGTACAAGCCATTTCGTGAGTCGCTTCTATCCACGGCAAACATTGAGCGGAGATTCAATCCCTTGATAGGGTTCAACTCCACATAGGCATTACCGAAGAAACGGGTAGATTCGGTATTGTTCTGATATGCCCCCTCCACATCATCGAGCAATGGAGAGCAGTGGGCTGCATACCAAGGGTTTGGAGTTGAGTTGATGCTGCCATCTGTCAAATATGGATGAGTGATGGTGGTCATCTTCAACGCCTGGTTGTAAACACCTGAGTTACGGCGGTTCCAATTCTTATAGGTATAAAGCAAGCTTGAGCCTACCTTTACTACCTTGTTGATACGATGGTCGATGTTCACCTTACCATTGTAACGGCTCATCTGGTCGTTCTTCATCAGACCGCGGTCGTACATCGCACCGAGAGAAACGTTGAAGTTGGTCTTCTCGCTACCACCAGCCACGTTGACTTCGTAGTTCTGAGAAGTGCTGTTCTTCAGGAGCAAGTCGCCCCAGTCGGTGTAAGAACCATCATTATAGATATCCAATGTAGCTGTACCATCATCGAGCTTTTCTGTCAACACAGTCTCAGGAGTAATACCAGAAAGTACGGTATTATAGGCATCCAGAGTCTTGTCGCCCTTTGCCCAATCCTGGTAAGCGCGCTTGTCAATCAGGCGCTGCACCTCCTTGTTGCCATACATAGAATGTGCGGCATTGGTAGCGCTATTGAAAGAGTTGTAGAAATTGAAGCCCACAGATGTTCTGCCAGCCTTACCACGCTTGGTGGTGATGATGATGACACCATTGGCACCACGGGTACCATAGATAGCGGTAGAAGATGCATCCTTCAATACCTCCATAGACTCAATGTCGGATGGGTTGATGTCGAGGGTAGAACCGTATGCCACACCATCCACGAGGATTAATGGATTATTGGAAGCCAACATAGAACGGGCACCACGAAGATTGATGCTCACTCCAGAGCCAGACTCACCACTGCTCTGCTGCAAGTCCATGCCAGGAATCTTTGCCTGCATAGCCTGCATCGCATTAGAAGAAGCCACGTTCTTCAAGTCATCTGACTTGATAGAGGCCACGGAACCCGTGAGGTCGCGTTTCTTAACGACACCATAACCGATGACAACCAACTCATCCAGAGAATTGTTGTCCTCTTCCATTACGACTGAAATAGTGTTCTGACTACCTACCTTCACCGACTTTTCCTTATATCCAATATAAGAAAACTTAATGACGGTAGATGGCTTGACGCCATTGAGCGTAAAATTACCATCCAGATCAGTAACTGATCCAGCACCAGCAGCTCCATCAGGAACTACACTTACACCAATCATAGGTTCACCATTAGAGTCCTTGACGGTACCCTTAATTGTTGCCTGGGCGAAAGCGCCAATGCAAATAGAACCCAACGCAAGTGCCATACTTGCTCTTTTTAGTTGTTGTTGCATAAACATCTCGTTTTAGCTTGGTTATTATTGTTTCTAAGTTGAAATTTGCTTATAGGTTTCTATAAATAATCAGATAAAATATCTTGGTTATTACAGATACTTTTACTTTCTACAATGCAAAAATAAGAAAAATAGTTCAATGTTGTTCCTTTTTCGTATGAGAAAGACACGTAAACGTTTACGGATTACAATAAACAAAAAGCCGAACTTCATTTCTGAAATTCGGCTTTTTGAAGTGGTACCACCAGGAATCGAACCGGGGACACAAGGATTTTCAGTCCTTTGCTCTACCAACTGAGCTATGGCACCATACTCTTTACAGATGATTTCTCATTTGCGGGTGCAAAGGTAGTAATAAAAATCGGTTCCACCAAATTTTTCGGTGAAAAAGTTTTCAAAAAAGATAAAAAAGTGCTTTTTTATTTGGTTTTATGCAATTTTTGGTGTACCTTTGCATCGTCTTTATGACCATAGGTGCCAAAACATCGGGATTTAGCGCAGTTGGTAGCGCACGTCGTTCGGGACGATGAGGTCGCTGGTTCGAGTCCAGTAATCCCGACTATTCACCAAAAAGCGGGACTTATGAACATAAAAGACCTATTTTACCTCTCCAAGAATGACCGACAAGCCGTCTTCGCCTTGCTAGCCATTCTCATCGTATGCCTTTCTCTTGTGGTCGTCATCGGAGGTTCTGATGACGGAAAAGATGCGTCAGCATCCAGAGACATCAACGAGCAACCGCTCACTCTACGTGATTCCTCCCAACAGGCTCTCATCCAACAAGCCACCTCCCAGCATCCTCTGTATTATCAGGAAGAAGGAAAGGTGCACGAACTCTTTCCCTTTGACCCGAACACTGCCGATTCCACCACCTTCAAGCGACTGGGTTTGAAGAGTTGGCAAATCAGAAGCATCTACCGATACCGAGAGAAAGGAGGAGCCTTCTCCCGTCCGTCCGACTTTGCCCGCGTTTATGGCATCACCAAGAGAACCTTCGAAGCCCTGCTCCCCTTCATCCGAATAGCAGACGATTTCAAGCAAGCCTCCGAGTTTTACGGAAATGAAAGATATGAGCGCAGGGGAAGAAGACATACACCTTATTATAATAGGGGGTATGATGAAAGGGAGTCCAAGGTATACAGTTATCCCCACAAGTTAAAGGAGGGCGAACACATCGCCATCAACAATGCCGACACCACGGAACTGATGAAGATTCCGGGCATCGGCAGCTACTATGCCCGCACCATCGTCAGATATAGAGACAAACTTGGAGGCTTCGCTTCTGCCGAGCAACTGGAAGAAATCGACGGTTTCCCGGAAGCTGCCATCAGCTTCATTCAGATTGATGCCGAACACATCCACCGGCTCAACATCAATAAGCTTACCCTCAACCAGCTTCGCAATCACCCCTACATCAACTTCTATCAGGCTAAGGAAATCTGCGATTACCGAAGACAAAGAGGTCCTATCAAAAGTCTGGAAGAGCTGAAACTCCTCAAGGATTTCCCACCTGATGAAATAGAAAGGCTCCAACCTTATGTCTGCTTCTAAAATCTTCTAGATTACTCCAAACTGATGGAGGAAGATAAGGAGGATGCAGATAGGACTGACGAAACGGATCATAAAGAGGAAGACAGGGAATAACCTGCCACTCACCGTACCCCAGTTGGTAAACTCATCACGCACAATCTTCTTCGGAACATACCAGCCCAGGAAGAGACAGGTGACGATGGATCCCAGCGGCATCAGCAGCTGCGCCGTGAAGTTATCACAATTGGTAAGGAAATCCTTGCCGAAGAAGCCCAATCCCGGAACTGCTCCCTGGGAAAGGGAACAGAACACGGCTATGATGCTGCAGGTGACGGTCTCTATCCACGCACCCTTGGAACGGGTCATCTTGCGTTCCTCATAAATCATCGCCGTACCAATCTCGTGCATGGAAATGGTAGAAGTGAGCGCCGCCAATACCAACAGAGCATAGAACAATACCGAGATGATGTAACCTGCCACAGGCATATCACCAAACGCCTGCTGGAACACATTCGGCAAGGTGATGAAGATAAGCGACGGACCGCTATCCGGCTGCACGCCCACCGAGAAAGCAGCTGGGAAAATCATCAAGCCTGCCAATACTGCAATCACGGTATCTATCACCACAATCTGACTGGCAGATTTCAGAAGATTGGTCTGACGACTGAAGTAAGATGCGTATGTACACAGACAGGCTGTTCCCAAACTCAGGGAGAAGAATGCCTGTCCCAAAGCTTCGAGCAGCACGTTCTCATCCACCTTAGAGAAATCAGGATGGAAGAGGAACTGTACACCCTTCATCGCTCCCGGCAAAGAGCAGGAGGCAATGACGATGACGATGAGCAGGATGAAAAGCAGCGGCATCAGAATCTTGGATGCCTTCTCGATTCCATTGCGGACACCTCTTACCACCACCGCATGGGTAAGCAGGATGAAGCCCACCGCCCATAAGGTAGGACGAATAGGATCGGAGGAGAAGGTCTGGAAGTAGGTCTTCACATACTCCGGGTCGCCATGAACGCCACCCATGATGCTGGCATACAGATATTGCAGACACCAGCCTGCCACCACGGCGTAGAAACCCAGGATAATCATAGAGGTGATGACACCCACCAGTCCCACGGTTCCCCAAGCCTTATGCTTACCCAGGTTGCTATAAGCTCGTGCCGCATTGGAAGCCGAATGACGACCAATGATAAACTCGCTCATCATGCCAGGCAAACCCAGCAGGATGATACACACCAGGTAGATGAGGATGAAGGCGGCACCTCCATTCTGACCTGCCATATAAGGAAAGCGCCATACATTTCCCAAACCTACTGCAGAACCAGCCGTGGCGAGAATGACGCCCAATTTACTTCCGAAATTTCCTCTACTCTCCATTGTTTCTTATGATTTTTATGCTTCTGCCCTTACAGGGCGCATGACTAACTACTCTGACACCTTATATTAAAGGCACCTATCCGAAGACTCCAAACTGGTGCAGGAATACCAGGAAGATGAGGACAGGGCAAACAAACTTGATCAGGAAGAGATAGACATGGAATACCTGTCCCTTCAAGGTTCCCCAGTTAGTAAACTCATCCTTCACCACCTTCTTCGGAACATACCAGCCCAGGAACAAACAGGTGAGAAGACCTCCCGTAGGAAGGAACAACTGTCCCGTTACGAAGTCGAACCAATCGAACAGAGCCTTGCCGCCGAACGACAATTTATCCGTAGCTCCCAAAGAGAGTGAACAGAATGCACCGATGATGGCACAAGATACCGTAACAATCATGGCACCCTTCTTTCTGTCAATCTTCAACTCCTCATAGAAGAAAGAAGTATTCACCTCGTGGAGCGACATCAGCGATGTCAACGCAGCCACAGAAAGAAGCACGTAGAACATCAGCGAGATAATCCATCCCAATACCGGCATCGATGCAAACGCCTCGTTGAAGACATTCGGCAAGGTGATGAAGATAAGCGACGGACCACTATCCGGAGAGATACCCACCGAGAAAGCTGCAGGGAAAATCATCAAGCCAGCCAATACCGCCACCATCAAGTCAATGGCAGAAATCTGAATCGCCGATTTCAGAAGATTGGTCTGTCGGCTGAAATAAGATGCATACGTACAGATACAACCCATACCGATGCTCATGGAATAGAACGACTGTCCCAAAGCATTGAGGAATACATTCCTATCCACCTTTCCGAAATCAGGTTTCAGCAGGAACTCGATACCCTTTCCCGCATCCGGCAACAGACAGGAAGACACCACGATAATGAGAAGCAGGATGAACAGAAGCGGCATCATCACCTTGGATGCCTTCTCGATTCCTCCGCGTACACCATGGATAATCACGAAGTGACAAATCAGGAAGATTGCCACCGTCCACGTCACCGGACGGATAGGATCGACAGAAAACTCCTTGAAGTAATTTGCCACGAAGGTTGGGTCGCCATGCAGTTCGCCCATGATGCTGGCATATACATACTGCAGGCACCAGCCCGAAACCACCGCATAGTAACCGGTAATCAGGAAGCCCGTAAGCACCTCCAGGTAGCCCACCCACTTCCAAGCCGTTCCATTGGCGAGCTTGGTATAGGCACGTGCCGTATTGGAAGCACCATGACGACCGATGATAAACTCCGAAACCATACAAGGGATGCCCAACAGGAGTACGCATCCGATGTAAACCAAGATAAAGGCTGCGCCACCTTCCTGACCAGCCATATAAGGGAAGCGCCATACGTTACCCAAACCTACGGCGCCACCTGCAGTAGCAAGGATCATTCCTATCTTGCTACCAAAACTTCCTCTATTTGATTCTGCCATTTTCTATTTCTTTCTTACTAATTTCATTAACTTTTCGTATAACAGCCTGCAAAATTATAAAATATTTCTGAAATAATAGAAATATTTGAAAGCAAAAGTATAAAATTAGTAATATTTATGCATTTTAGCATGCTTTTTTGGATAAAAAAGGCAGTTTATTCACTTTTTCTATCGATATTCCTCAGGCAAGGTATCACGCCACTGCGAGAAAGGATTGCCCAAAAGATGAGAATTATAGAAACGCTTGTCGCCCGTTACCTCCATACCGATGAAGTCGGGTTTCTCATAGGCTTCGCTCTCGCTCTCCAGTTCCACCTCAGCCATTACCAGCCCCTCATTGTCACCATAAAACTCATCCACCTCGAAGGTATGATTGCCACTTTTCACCAGATAGCGGCGCTTATCGATAACATCACCCTGGCAAAGCTGCAGCAGATGCTGCGCCTCGTCCATCGTAATCTCCTTCTCAAACTCATAGCGTGTCATTCCGCCATTCACCGACTTGCCCTTAATGGTAAGGTAAGCCTTCTCGTCTCGTGTGCGAACGCGCACCGTAGCCCCCTCGGCAGGAATATAGCCCTGCTGGATATGGCTAGAAGAAAAGGCGGCGCTCTTGTAAGCGTCGCCCTTCTTGACGAGGAATTTTCTTTCTATTTCTAATCCACTCATTTCTTATTTCCTAATTTATGCGATAGAAGCTGCATAGATGGCAAAGAGAATGCCCAGGGCTATCAATACGCCAAATATCCACTTCACTACTGTCTCACCTTTTGCGGCTTGCTTCTTCTGATAAGCCTCATGCTTGGCTTTTCTTAAATCTTTATTTCCACTCATAGTTGTATTATTTTTTAGGTTGCTAATTGTTTATTCCTCATTTTCCGATGGGAACTCCATGAGATAAGCCTTGATGAAACCGTCTATCTTGCCATCCATCACGCCATCCACATCCGATGTCTGATAGTTGGTACGATGATCTTTCACGCGGCGGTCGTCGAAGACGTAACTTCTTATCTGGCTTCCCCACTCTATCTTCTTCTTGCCAGCCTCAATCTTAGCCTTGGCTTCCAGGCGCTTCTTCATGGCGCGGTCGTAGAGTTGACTCTTCAAAAGCAACAATGCCTTGGCACGGTTCTTTGGCTGGTCGCGGGTCTCGGTGTTCTCGATGAGGATTTCCTCTTCCTCACCCGTATCAGGATCTGTGTACCAATAGCGGAGGCGCACTCCCGACTCCACCTTGTTCACATTCTGACCACCGGCACCACTCGAACGGAAAGTATCCCACGAGAGTTTGGCTGGATCAACATACACCTCGATGGTTTCATCCACCAATGGGGTGACGAAGACACTGGCAAAACTGGTCATTCGCTTGCCCTGGGCATTGAAAGGCGATACACGCACCAGACGGTGAACGCCATTCTCGCTCTTCAGATAGCCATAGGCGTACTCGCCGCCCTCGATGGTCATGGTCACGCTCTTGATGCCAGCCTCATCGCCTTCCTGCAGGTCGGTGATGGTTACCTTGTAGCCATGAGCCTCAGCCCAGCGCATGTACATACGCATCAGCATCTGTGCCCAGTCCTGGCTCTCGGTGCCACCGGCACCCGAGTTAATCTTCAGCACGCAGTCCATCGGGTCTTCCTTTTGGCGCAGCATGTTCTTCAGTTCCAGGTCCTCTATGGCCTTGATGGCCTTGGCATAGTCGGCATCCACCTCCTCCTCGGTCACCATCTCGTCTTTATAGAAATCGAAGGCAAGCTTCAGCTCGTCGGCATAAAGACGCACGGTCTTGTAGCCATCGAGCCATTTCTGTATGCCCTTCACCTTCTTCATCTGCTCCTGTGCATACTTCGGGTCTTCCCAGAAGTCAGGAGCCTGGGTGCGGAGCTGCTCCTCTTCAAATTCTACTTTCTTCTGGTCTATATTCAGATAGCGATGCAGAGCATCGGCTCTGTCCATCACATCCTTCAATTGGTCAGCTGTAATCATTAACTTTGAACTATAAACTTTTAACTTTAAACTTTAAACTTTATGATTACTCCTCATACATCTTGTCAATCTCCGCCTTGTAGTTCTTGTTGATGATAGGGCGGCGAATCTTCAAGGTGTTGGTCAGCTCGCCCGACTCCATAGAGAAGTGGTGAGCCAGGAGGGTGATGCGCTTAATCTGCTCATAATAAGCCAGGTGCTGCTGGAGAATCTGAATACGATCCATCAGCATCTTCTGCACCTTCTCGTTGGCACACAGGTCCTCACGGCAGGTGAAGGCGATGTGATGCTCACGCGCCCAATCCTCTACGAGGCGGAACTCAGGAACAACGAGGGCTGATACGAACTTGCGCTGGTCAGCGATGACGGCAACCTGGTCGATGAACTTATCTACCAGGAGCAACGACTCTACCTGCTGCGGAGCGATATACTTACCATTCGATGTCTTGAACAGGTCCTTGATACGCTCAGTCAGGTAAAGCTCGCCATCCTTCATGTAGCCGGCATCTCCCGTATGGAAGAATCCATCCTTATCGAAAGCCTTGGCATTGGTGGTATCACGATGGTAATATCCCGGAGTGATGGTAGGACCCTTGAGAAGAATCTCGTTATCCTCACCTATCTTAATCTGAATGCTGGAGATAGGACGACCTACAGAACCCAGACTGTGCTTCTTGTCGAGATGATCACAAGATACGGTGGCGAGACTCTCGGTCAGACCGTAGCCCACAACCATATTGATACCCACGGCGTGTACAAACTCCTCTACCTCAGGACTTACATAAGCACCTGCTGTAGGGAAGATATTAGGATTATCCAATCCCAACTGCTTGCGCACGATGCTCAGGATAGTCTTGTTGACAATCTTATATTCCAGCTCCAGAGCCAGAGGAGGACGCTTACCGTTGGCGATATAATCAATGTTACGCTTCTTTCCCACAGCCAAGGCATGATAGAAAAGTTTCTTCTGGATAGGACCTGCATCGTCCATCTTAGCCTTCACGGCGATATACACCTTCTCCCAGAAACGTGGCACACTACACATACAGGTAGGATGCATCTCTCGCATACTATCCTGAATCTCCTGCGGATAGGTATTGATGATGAGCTGGGCACCCTCGCTCAAGCAGAGATAGGCCCATCCACGCTCAAAGATATGGGTGAATGGAAGGAAATCAATGACACGATCCTTTTCGGTAACAGGAACGCACTCATTGTTTGCCTTCAATGCAGCTGCATACTGACTGTATTTCAGCATCACACCCTTGCTATCTCCAGTTGTTCCACTGGTATAGAGGATATTAGCCAAATCATCCATACTTGCCTGCTTGTAGAGTTCCTCTACCTCCGTCTGGCGAGGAAGATTCTCACCCAGCTTCAGGAAGTCCTTGAAATAGAGGGCTGCAGGGTCATGCGTACTGATGCGCACGCTGGAATCGAAGATGATGATACGCTCCAGGGATGGACAGAGGGCAAAGATACGATGAGCCTTGTCATACTGCTCCTGTTCGCCTACAAAGAGGAAGCGAATCTGCGCATCGTTGATCATATATTGAATCTGCTGCTCGCTGCTGTTGGCATAGAAAGGTACAGAGGTAACTCTGATACCATACGCACCGAAGTCGGTGTACAGGTAATGCACACAGTTCTGCGAGAAGACAGCGATTTTGTCGAGTGGTTTAGCCCCAAGATTGAGAAGGGCATTGCTCACTTGTTTCACTCTCAACGAGAAAAGGTTAAACGAAACCGATTGCCACTGGTCACTACCAAACTTTCTGAAAGTAAGCGCAGGCTTCTCTCCCCACTTCTTAGCGAGGTCGTGAACCAGGACTGAAAGATGACTATTAATCTGCATAAGCTAATATTTATAAATATGTGTGCAAAGATAATAGAATTTGTTAAGAACACAAAATAAAAAGATATTTTTTCCACATAATCTGCTCTTTTTTTCGTAACTTTGCCCCGAAATCAAATAATAGAGAGATTATGATGCTACAAGAAGAATATGTTAGCGATGCCGTGGAACTGCTGAAAAAGCTCATCGCCACCCCATCGGTAAGCAGAAACGAAAAGGATGCTGCCGACATCATGGAGCAGACCATCCGCAGTTATGGCTTTGAGCCTCAGCGTGAGGCAAACAACATCTGGATTATCGACCCTCATTACGATGAGAGCCGACCTACCCTGCTGCTCAACGCCCACATCGATACCGTGAAGCCAGTGGCTTCGTGGACACGCGACCCGTTTTCACCGGATGTTGAAGATGGCGTACTTTACGGCTTGGGCAGCAACGATTGCGGCGGCGGCCTCTGTTCTCTTCTCCAGATATTCAGAATGCTGACAGAGAAGCCTCAGCAGTATAATCTTATCTATCTGGCATCCGCCGAAGAAGAGGTGTCGGGTAAGGATGGCATCACCCGTGCCCTGCCTTTGCTCCCGCATATCGACCTTGCCATCGTGGGCGAACCTACCGGTATGAACCCTGCCGTAGCAGAAAAGGGATTGATGGTGCTGGATGTGATAGCTCACGGCAAGAGTGGACATGCGGCAAGAAACGAAGGAGTAAACGCTATCTACGAGGCATTGGATGATATGCGATGGATTCGTGACTACAAGTTCGAAAAAGTGAGCGAGTTCCTGGGCCCTACCAAGATGACGCTCACCGTGGTGAATGCCGGCACCCAGCACAATGTGATTCCGGATAAGTGTACGATGCTCGTGGATATCCGCACCAACGAATTCTACGACAACGAGGAGGTTTACAAGTTTATCTGCCAGCACCTGAAGAGCGAGGTAAAGGCACACAGCTTCCGTCTGAAATCATCACGCATCGACCCGGCGCATCCTCTTATTAAGAAATGTGTAGCCATGGGCATGAAGCCATTCGGCAGTCCTACCCTCAGCGATCAGGCATTAATGCACTTCCCATCCTTCAAGTTAGGACCGGGCGAATCATCCCGCTCCCACTCTGCCAACGAGTTTATCCGCATCAGCGAAATCCGCGATGCCATTACAAAATACGAAACCCTCTTAGATGGTGCTGCCATCTAAGAGGGTTTTCCTTATCTACCTAAATTGTTCATTCTAGCATTTATCTTCCCAACCAAGCCTCTGGGTTGAGCTTGGCAGTCTCCTTGCGAAGCTGGAACTGGAGGATGTTGTCGGAACCCACGGCACCTAAAGCCTGGCGGGTACTTACCTTCTGTCCCTTATGAACGCTTACCGATTTCAGGTTGCAATATACTGAGATGTAGGCACCATGACGAACCAATACGTTCCACATGCCACCATAGCCGAATACGGCACTCACCTCACCATCGTAGATGCTGCGAGCTACACAACCCGGCTTGCCCTGAATGTTGATACCCTTGTTATCAAGCCTAACACCCGTCAAGCCCTGCACGTTATACTGACCGAAATGGCTCACGATGCGATAACCTCCACTGATAGGCATCGGCAGACGACCACGGTTTGCCTCGAAACCACCATTCAGCATACGGTCTACCGAACTCAAGGTAGCCGCCTCCTGCGCCTCCTTCTTGGCAGCAGCAATCTCACGAGCCTGACGCTCCTCATCCGCCTTCGCCTTCAGCTCGGCAGCCCTGCGGTCAGCTTCCGCCTTCTTAGCCGCCTGCTCGGCAGCAGCTTCACGAGCCGCCTGTTCTGCGGCAGCACGCTGTGCCGCCTCGGCTGCAGCACGCGCCTTAGCCTGCGCCTTGGCTTTCGCCTTCGCCTCCGCCTGGGCAGCAGCTTCTTCCTGTGCCTTTCTTGCAGCCTCGGCAGCAGCACGAGCTTCCTCGGCAGCCTTTCTTCTTGCCGCCTCGGCAGCAGCCTCACGGGCTTTCGCCTCAGCTATTCTGCGGGCATTCTCTCTTGCGGCAGCCTCGGCAGCAGCCTTCTTGCGGGCCAATTCCTCGGCACGCTTCTTGGCTGCAGCGGCAGCAGCAGCCTTGCGCTTAGCTTCGGCAGCAGCACGGGCACGAGCCTTTGCCACTTCCTGCTGAATCAGACGGTCAATCTGTGCATTGATGGCCGCATCCTTCTGACGCTGGTCGGCGATGACAGCCTGAATGGTCTTCTGCTGCTTCTGCAGTCCCTGCACCATCTCCTTCTGCTGCGTCTGCTTGCCTTCCAAAGCCGTCTTCTCCTGCTTGCCCTTATATAATAAGGTGTTCTTATGACCCTTTACGTTCTCCAACTGGTGATGCTTCTCGTTCACCTGCTTCTGCTTTGCCTGGATGGCCTGTCCCTGCACCTTCTGATAGGAAGAATACTGGCGGATGAACGAAAGGCGGCGATACATCTGAGTCAGGTTCTTGGCGCTGAAGATAAACATCAGCTTATCCTGCACCGTATGGTGCCTGCTCATATAGCGCATAGAGCGGATATACTTGTTCTTTCTGTCCTGCAACTGCTGCTGAAGGGTCTTCAACTGCGCCTGCAGAATACCTATGTTTCCGTCGATATGGTGGATGTCTTTCTGGATTCCATCAATCTTCTTCTGGCTCTGGTCTATTTCGCCGTTCAGAGCCATCAGGTCTTCCAGTCGCTTCTTCACGTCGGCCTGATTCTTGCGCAACGCCTGCTCCTGTTCCCTGATTCGCTTCTGGATACTGGCACGCTGTCCCTGCAATCCCCTGATGTTGGCATTGCTGTAGGTGGCAGCTCTGCGTTCTGCCTTCGTTGGAGCCTTGGTAGAAACCTGCACATGCTGCTTGCCCCTTCGGGCAGGTGCCTTGGCAGCCGGCTTTTTTCTGTTGTGCTGTTTGTTTGAGGCAACGGCAGTCTTCTTCGCAGGTTTCTTCTGCACATGATGCTGTGCAAAAGGCGCCAGCGAGAACGTCATTGCCAATATGAATAATATGATTCGCTTCATGATGAATAGGAATGATTTCTATGTTTATTTCCAGCAATCATGCGATTACATGCTCATGAGTTTGCCAAGTACATCTTTAGGTGATACCTGCTTGTACTTACCCGACACCTCGGTCTGCGCATCCCACTTGTCGTCGGTCTTCACGCTCTTCATCTCGATGTTGAGCTTTACCTCCTGAGGCTTGTTGTTCAGGATGGTGGTAAGCGTCATGCGCTGGGTGGCAGGAAACATCTTCACGCCCACACTCTTGAAGTCGCTATACTTCAGGTTGAGTCGCGAATCGCCGTTGCCTTTATCCTTGTAGGTAACGTTGGCTTCAGCGATTCTTCCGCTGTTTCTATTCGCCTTCCACTGGTAGTTCATGTTGCCATATCTGATGGAAACAGGCACATTTTCGGCGGTTTCATCGAGATTTGCCGAGAATTTCTTCAGGTCGGAATCTGATACCTTCTTCACACCTGGCACGAGCAACTGGTTCCAGAAGAGTGCCTGGAGCGAATAGAAGTTGATGCCCTGCTTCTTGAGGAAATCCACCTGCGTATAGTCTGCCTTGATGTATTCCTTGTGCATGCGGTCTACGATGAGCACATAGTTTGGGGTGAACTCCAGTCTGCCCACCTCGGAACCCAGTATTGGGATAAAGAGCTGGATGCGGATTACCTCGTCCTTGCGCATGCTCAGCTTGCCCGGCACGGTGATGTCCTTGCCTGCCGCCTGCAGATTAAACGTCATATTGCCCACGATGTTCTTGGCATACACCTGGTTGTCGGCAACCTTCTGCACGAAAGCCAGGTTCTTCATCGAAGCCACCTCTGCTGCATCCGCAGCCTTGGTCTCGGTCTTCCTGTTCTGGGCATTCACCTTGCCCGTTCCTTCCATCTTCTTGGTAGAGCCGCAAGAAGCCATCAGCAGAAGAGCCACGGCAGCCACTGCCATCTTCAAATTGTTCATCACTTTCATTTTCTTCTTATCCTTTCTTATTTCTTTCTACCTCTTTTTGTTTTTCTGCCCGTAGCCTTGCCGGTGGTTTTCTGCTTCTTCACCTCGGCTACAGCCGGATTCATCCTTTTCTGGAATTCTTCTTCAGAGATATATTGTTTGTTCTTTATTTTCCAATCAAGCGTAGTCGACGGGTTATCGTCGGTATGGGCTTTCTTCCAAAAATCCACGGCTTCATCGGTGATTCCGTTCATGGCGTAAATATCGCCGGCATGTTCAAGAACCGTACTGTTGTTCTCGGTGGAATCGCGGTTTTTCAGCGCTGCATCGATATAAGTCTTGGCATCTGCATAGCGTTCCTGCATAAACAGAATCCAGGCATAGGTGTCAAGATATGTGCCGTTGTTCGGCTCAGCCTTGATGGTCTTGTAGCTCATCGATTCTGCCTTGTGCAGATCCTTGCCCTGCTCGCTCAGATAGTAGGCGTAGTTGTTCAGCGCCATCACGTTGTCGTCCTTCCATTGCAGACAGGAATCGTAGGCTGCCATCGACTCCTCTGTTCTTCCTTTCTTATACAGGATGTCGCCCATTACGGCATAGAGATCGGAAACCAAGTCCTTGTTCGACTGTTCGTTGAGCTGCGCCACTCCCAACCGGAACTCGTTGAGTGCGTGGTCTTCGTCGTTCTTCTGATAATACGCCATTCCTCCGAAATAGTAGAAAACCATTTCCTCGGGATTATACTGATGGGCTGAATGCGACTGGGTAATGACTTCGCCATACTTGCGCTGGTTCCAGAGACTCTGGATAAGCTGCAGGCGGGCGTTCACGTTGTCCGGTGCTATGTCGAGCACCTTCTGGAATGCCGCATTCACCGTATCGGCAGGCATCTGCTTCAAACTCATATAGGCAGCCCTCAACTCGGCTACCTCTGATGATGGTTCCGGCTGGTTGAGCACCTTGTTGAAGAGGGCGAGCACCTTGGTAGAGTCGCCTCCCTCACTCTCGTTGGTCTGGATATAGGAACGGAACATCATAATCCTGGTTTCGGTATCCGTCTTCCTGCTCATCAATATCTTGTCGAGCATCTGGTGCGCCTGATCCTCCTGCTTGGTGGCATTATAGTAGTCGTAGAGCGACATCTGGGCGTAGGCATTGTCCGGTTCTTCCTTCAGGGCATCGGTAAAATACTTGAATGCCTCTTTCTGCCGGTTGTGCTGCATCAGCCAGTTGCCGAGCATCGTCTTATACACCATGTCCAGGGGATGCTGTTCCGACAGCGTCTTCAGTTCGTTGTAAGCCGCCTTCGGGTCGTTCATCATCTCGTAGATGCGCATCTTGGTCAGGGTAAGCTGTTCGCTCTCGCCTTCCTCCGTCTCCAGTCTGCCCACGGTGTTGAGCATCATGCGGTAGTTTTTCTGCTGCTGGTAGAGCTGCGCCAGGATGCGGAGGGCATCGGTGTTGCTGTGGTTCTTGGCATAGAGTGCCTCGTAGGAACCGATGGCCTTGTCGTATTGTCCCATACCTATATAATATTGGGCAAGGCGCTCAGCATAGGTCAGGTTGTCGGGATTCAGGGCGATGGCCTTATTCATACACTCCAGCGCCAGGGAATCCTTCTTCAACTGGGTATAATAGAGCGACTGGTAGAAATATACCTCAGCCGCACGAGGGTCTATCTTCCGGGCATGCTCGAAGAGATCGAAGGCAGCAGTCAGGTTGCCCGCCGCATGCTGTCGTGCCGCCTCGGTAAAGAAGTATTCAAATCGCTTGCGGTCGTTGGGTGAAAGCGAATCCACCCAAACAGTCTGCTGCTTCGCTGGCTGCACCTTTTTCTTACGGGCCAACGAAGGCAAGGCCATCACGCCTGCCAGCGCCACAGCCACCCAGAAGCCCTTATTTCCATAAATTCTCTTCACGATATCTTTCCCTTTCGCTTTTCTCTATTTTTAATGTTCTGTTCTGATGTTATTTCACTCCGGTATGTCCGTATCCACCGGCGCCACGATCGGTCTCATCCAGCTCTTCTACCTCGATGAAATCGCACTGTTCGTGCTTGGCAAGCACCATCTGGGCGATGCGCTCCCCGTCGTTGATGACGAAGTCTTCCTGCGAGAAGTTGATGAGCAGCACCATGATTTCGCCGCGATAGTCGGCATCGATGGTGCCCGGCGTGTTGAGCACGGTGATGCCATGCTTCAGGGCAAGACCGCTGCGTGGACGTATCTGTGCCTCGTAACCCACTGGCAGAGCCATGAAAAGCCCCGTAGGAACCAGTCGGCGCTCCATAGGATGGAGCACGATGGCTTCGTCGATGTTAGCACGCAAGTCCATGCCCGCACTCTGAGGTGTGGCAAACGCAGGGAGAGGCTGATGTCCCTTATTGATAATCTTTACTTTCAGCATAATTCTAGAATTTTCTGCAAAAATACTGCTTTTTAGGCGAATAATCGCATTTTATAAGTGAAAATGATATAATTTATTGTTTTTTATTTTGATTTATGCGCACTTTCATGTATTTTTGCGCATCAGAAATGAAAGGATAGTAAGAATCACTTATATAGCAGATGGATTATGGAATGGAAACAACTCATATCAAACAAGCGCTTCGGACAGGAGCATAAGCATGCCGAACGCCACGACGATCGCTCTGAATTCAAGCGCGATTACGACCGCCTCATCTTCTCGTCGGCGTTCCGCCGCCTGCAGAACAAGACGCAGGTATTCCCGCTGCCGGGCAGCATCTTCGTACACAACCGCCTCACCCACAGCCTGGAAGTATCGAGCGTGGGCATGTCGCTGGGCAACGACATCTCCCGCCGCATCATCCAGAAGCGTCCGGAACTGAAGGATACCCTCTTCGAAGAGATAGGAACCATCGTGAGCGCAGCCTGTCTGGCACACGACTTGGGTAATCCTCCCTTCGGGCATTCAGGCGAGAAAGCCATCCAGACTTTCTTCAGCGAAGGAGCAGGCCAGAGCCTAAAATCGGCGGTTTCATCGGAGTTTTGGGATGATATCACCCATTACGAGGGTAATGCCAACGGCTTCAGAATCCTGACGCATCGCTTCAAGGGCCGTCGCCAGGGTGGATTTGTGATGACTTATCCGATGCTTGCCGCCATCGTGAAATATCCTTTTGCCAGCAGTCTAGCTGGCAATCACGGTAAATTCGGCTTTTTCACCTCCGAAGCGGCTACCTACCAGAAGGTAGCCGATGAATTAGGCATCCGCCGCCTGTCTGCCGAAGGCGAACCACTGAAGTACGCCCGCCATCCGCTGGTGTATATGGTAGAGGCTGCCGATGACATCTGTTATGAGATTATGGACATCGAGGATTCGCACAAGCTGAAGATTCTTTCCTTCGATGAAACCGCCGATTTATTGCTCGGTTTCTTCGATGAAACCACGAAAAACAAGATTCGCCAGCGCATCATCGACGAGGAACTGACCGATGAAAACGAGCAGGTGGTTTACATGAGAGCCTGCGTGATTGGCAAACTGGAGAACGAATGCGTAAAGGCATTCCTCGACCACGAGGAAGAGATTCTTGCCGGCACCTTCGAGGGAGCCCTCATCGACCACATCTCGGAGCACGAGCGCAATGCCTACATCACCTGTACCCAGGTTTCGAGAAAGAAGATTTACGCCAGCAAGCCCGTTCTCGACATCGAGCTTTCGGGTTACAAGATCATGGCCACGCTGATGGAAGTATTCATCGATGCCGCCGTCAACCCGTCCCGTTTCTACTCCAAGCAGCTTCTGCGCCGGGTAAGCAGCCAGTACGACATCGAGAACGAGAATCTGGAAGATCGAATCATGGCGATATTGGATTACATCAGCGGCATGACGGATATCTATGCCCTAGATATCTATCAGAAGATAAACGGCATCAGCCTGCCTATTGTATAGGATAACACCAAAATTCTGCTGCCTTTTCTTTGACACAATAAGACAATTTACCCCCAAAAACAGAAATCTGGGCTCTAATGGGGCCACTTTAAAACTGCGCTAAAATAAGTATTTATATGTATCTTTATGTTAATTTAGGTGTCGCATTGGTACCAATGCGACACCTTGAACATAGGAAGTAGACACATGAACATAGGAATGCGACACCTAGTTTCGAAAAAAAATGCTATATTTGCAGCATGAAACAAAGATTAGAAATAAAAACAAGAAACAATGACAACAGCAGAATTCACAATTTTCATTCTAGGAGTATCCATACTCATATCGGGCATCATCATATTCTATGCCATGATACGTGAGTACCAGAACTATCTTGATGATCACTGGAAGGCAGAGTTCAGCCTTGCCGATTTCATCAAGCGGGAACAGTTTTATATCTACCTGTTCCTGGGATTAACGCTTATCATCCTGCAGAACCTGTGGTATCTGCTGAGTGATTAGCAAGTTAGCCCTGCATAGGCATGCAGAGAAATTCGCATCATCTCATCTGCAAATCAAAAAAAGAGAGATATTACGAGAATTCACAAAGTTTTATGTTAAATTGTATTGCCGTTTGCAAAAAAAGTGGTACTTTTGCAAGCAGATTCACCAACTGGAAATAATCATAATAATAAGGTGATGAAACGAATTTTTAGAAGACAATATGAAACCATTATTTCTGCTGCAGTTTGCATGCCTCATCTTCATGGTGGTCAATGCCCTAATCCTGGCATTCACCCATCTGCATGTAAGATGGCTCAACAAGCGATATGAGCGTTCAAGATGGCTGATTTTCGTAGCCATGCTTGGACTTGCCATACAATACCTGATGCAGATGATTTATGGATTCCGAGCCACAGACGATGGTTTGGGAGCCATCATCAACATCCTGGTCTATACCCCCTGCTTCACGCTCATAGCCATGGGCATCTACAACATAGAGGCCACCCACGCCAACCGCAAAAAGATGATTCTGATTTGTGGAGGCGCCTATGCAGCCATACTCGCCACCTTCCTGGCAGGTGTCCACTTCTGCAACGGCCTGCACATCGGAAGCTGGCTCTATGTGATGCTGGCTCTCTACGCAAGCGATGTAGTATATTGCATCTATATGATTATCAAGGAGATGAACAAGAGAAAGAACATGCTGGAGACGATGGCTGCCACCGACATCCTGCCATACGTGAGATACGCACGTGCCAGCGTCATGATTCTCATGTTTACAGCCGTAATCACGCTGTTTGCCATCCTCAACACCAAACTGCTATTCATCGTGGGACCTCTCGGACTGGTTTCTTTTTTCTTCTTCATCCTCAGTTTCGTGGCACTGGGCTACAACTATACCCCTACCGAAGAACTCCTTGATAAGGAAGAGGAGAAGATGGCTGCTCTGGAAATAGCTATCAGCAAAGGACTGGCTGATGAAAACGACCCTGAAACAAAGCTGGAAATGGAGGAGCTGAATGATGAAATGACGGAAGCCCTTACTGATGAACGGCAACTGTTTATACAGCGATGTCTGGATAAATGGTGCAAAGAAATGGGATACAAAGACAGCACGGTGAACATGCTGACCTTATCTCATCAGCTTAGGATTCCGAAGTATGAGCTGACTCAGTATTTCGACAAGATTCTGCAATCTACGTTCAGAATCTGGCTGAGTGAAATTCGCTTCGAGGCGGCAAAGAAGATGATGGAAGCCTGTCCTGACTTCAGCAACGACATCATCTCTGCCGAATGCGGCTTCTCATCCCGCACCCATCTCTACCGCATCTTCAAGCAGAAGGAGGATTGCACCCCTACTGCCTGGAGAGAAAGACAACAGAAAGAATCCGACATTGCTGGCTCTTGACATTCCATCGGAGTGTAATATAGAATTTATTATAGGATAATTTTCAACCATATAGGACAAAATTGTTTTTAAGACTAGAAGAAAGTTCCGTTCAGCGTCGTTGAACCTACATTCAACGTCGTTGAACGGACATTCAACGTCGCTGAACGGACATTCAACGACGCTGAACGAAGCTTTCTACTAACTCTAGAAACATTTTCCTTTAAAGGTAGGAAGTAATCAGTATGAAAATGATGTAAAAATTCCCATGCCCTTATTGCCGGAAAGCAATAAGGACATGGGATTATCTGTTGTTTTATTATTCTTTTTCCTTATAGAAAATCTTGTTGGCACCACTGGTTATCTTCAGCGCCTCAGGATGCTCCTCTATGAAACTGTTGATGTGACGAACACGCTTCTCTTCCAGAATCTCATCCACGGCTATGAGAATACCCGTCTCCTCTACATCACCGAAACCATAGTTGATGGCGGTGCCGAAGAGCTTCATGGTAGGACTCAGATTCATATACGCATTCACCAATGGAGGAATGTTGAAGCCCAACTCTCTGATTTCACGATTCAAGATGCGATAATCAGCACGGAAATCATCCTCGGTGAAAATCTTCTCCATCTCGCTCTCAGGAGTCTCCAACTTCAATGGCTTCATCGGAATCACCAGGTTCTCCTTGTCATCAAAATGCTTCTTGAGGAAGTAGAGAATCATGTCGCGACCACGACGGATGTAAGATGGATACATCGTCATCTTGCCAAAGAAATACTTCACCTCTGGGTAAAGCACAGTCAGGGCACCCAAGCCATCCCAGAGATTATCCAGGGCAAAGATGCTCTTGCTGTTCTTGCGAACATTCTGATACTCAATAGAAACGAACGAACGGCCCAGCTCCACGGTGTAAGGCATGTAATCCTTCAGGAACTTGTCGGAGAAATGGAACATGTGGCTGGTGGCGAGCTTTGGCTGGCCCTTCTCGTCGAGCTGCCAGTCCCTACCCAGCAGATAACGGTAACCACCGATAATCTCGTTGGCCTCCGGATTCCAGACGATGAGCTGCTTATAGCAGTTGTCGCCAAAGTCGAATTCGTCAAGATCCATCGATTTCCCGGTTCCACCGCCAGCCTCACGGAAAGCGATTTCACGAAGGCGCCCAATCTCCTTCAATACATTTGGCGAGTCATTTGCCGTAACGATGTAAATCTCGTTATGGCTCTTATTGGTCATGCGAAGCTGCTTGTCGGGAGTCAACTCGCTCTTCAGCAGCTCGCGGTCAATCGGTTGGATGATTTCTTCTTCCATACTACTCTATCTCTATATAAAAACTATATTCTATAAATCTATATTATGCTTTACGATGCTTATAATGCTTTGCGTATTATAATGCTCTGTTATAATCTGTTATAATTCGTAGACCTTATCTTTCACATACTGTGCCCACTCGGTGGCCGACTTGCTATGGTCGAAGGTCTGCCAAGGAATCGGTTTGCCGATGGCGATGCGGAAATGCTTGCCCACGTTCTTGTACATCTCGTCTACCAGGAAAAGCATGGCGAGATTGAACGGCAGATGCTTGTCGCTGAAGCGGGCGATGCGATAGAATCGCTCTGAGTTGCGCCCGCCAAAGTGGATAGGCACCACGTCGCGCTGATACTCCACGCTCTTGGAAATGAAAGTCTTCTTCCAAGGCAGGTCACGGATGCTGCCGTCAGGCTGCTTGCGGCTGTTCAGGCCAGCAGGGAACATGAGCATGTGGTTGTCGCTCTGGAAACCAGCCTCCACCATGCGCGGGAAGTCACGGCTCTGTCGACCGGTTTTGTTGATGCCGATGCTTACAGGTTTGAGTCCCGGAAGATTGAGCAGAAGGTCGTTTACCAGATAGCGGAACTTGCCGTCATAATGCTTTCCGATGATGGAGCCCAGGCACACGCCGTCCTGTCCGCCCAGCGGATGATTAGACACGAAGGTATAGAGCTTTCCGTCGTTCTTATCCGGCAGATTCTCCAAGCCCACAATCTCTACATCCATCTTCAGATAGCGCACGCATTCGGTGAGCCACTCTGTACCGGAAAGGCCACGACTTTCCCACAAGAACTTGTTGACCTCGTCCTCGTGAATGATTTTCTTAAGCCAAGAAACCAGGAAACCCGGCACATACTTCGCCTTGCTTCCCATCTTGCTCTTCAGTATCTTTTCTATATCTATCGTTTTCTCAATTGAAGCACTCATGTTCATTAAAACTTATAAGTACGTGCAAAATTAGTTCTTCTTTTTTAAATACGAGTCATTTTTTCCAAAAAAATATCATTTTTGCCTAAATTTCCTATAAAATAGCATCATTCGTGCAGAAATCAAGACAAAAAACAGTGTTTTCGGAGTTTCCGTGACATTCGGTTCAGCAGAGCCCAAAAGGCGGGAAAACAACTTTTTTATAGCCGTTTTTAAAATTTTGCACGGAAAAGTAGCAGTTTGTGGGGATTTTTATGTACCTTTGAACCCGAATTCCTTTTAAATAGGTACATACGTGTGGTAAAATAGGTACATACACGTGGGAGGAATGAGTTAAAAATAAGAAACTTATAAAGAAAAATAAGAAAAGACGATATGATTAAGACAGCAGAAACATACCACGTACCCGTTCTCCTGAAAGAGAGCGTTGACGGACTGAATATCCAGCCAGGCGGCATCTATGTAGATGTTACCTTCGGCGGTGGCGGACACTCCAGGGAGATACTCTCCCGACTCAGCGAGGGCGCACACCTGTATAGCTTCGACCAGGATGCCGACGCCGAACGCAACGTGGTGGCGAATCCTGAATTCACCTTCGTTTGCTCCAACTTCAGATACCTGAAAAACTGGATGCGATACTATGGCGTTGACGGACTCGACGGACTGCTTGCCGACCTCGGTGTATCGAGCCATCACTTCGACGACGAGACCCGTGGCTTCTCGTTCCGCTTCGACTCGCCGCTCGACATGCGCATGAACAAGAGAGCCGGAAAGACTGCTGCAGACATCGTGAACGAATATGAGGAAGAAGCCCTTGCCGACATCTTCTACCTCTACGGCGAGCTGAAGAATTCGCGCCGCATCGCCTCTGCCCTGGTCAAGGCGAGAGCCACCAGCCCCATCAAGACCACCAAGGACTTCATGGCAGCCGTGGAACCCCTCTTCAAGCGCGAGCGAGAGAAGAAGGAGATGGCGAAGCTCTTCCAGGCGCTGCGCATAGAGGTGAACCACGAGATGGATGCCCTGAAAGAGATGCTCCGATCTGCCACCGAACTGCTGAAGCCGGGCGGCAGGCTCTCGGTGATCACCTACCACTCGCTGGAAGACCGCATCGTGAAGAACATGATGAAGGCGGGCAATCCGGAAGGAAAGATAGAACAAGACTTCTTCGGAAGAATAGAAACTCCGTTCAAGCTCGTGAACAACAAGGTAATCATTCCTGATGCCGACGAGCAGGAGAGAAACCCGAGAAGCAGAAGTGCTAAACTTAGAATAGCAGAAAAGAAATAAGAAAATGGAAGAAAAAAAAGAAAAACAGATAGTCAACAGCCAGGCGGAAGAAACAGCTCCTGAAGGGACGCCGAAGGCTGCTGCGTCCGAAGGTCCAGCCAAGGAAGCAACTCCCGAAGAGTCGCTCAAGGCAGCTCTAGCCAAGCAGGCCATTGAAGAGGAGGCTTCGGGATCGGCAAGCTTTACCCTGCGCAAGATTCTGGGTGGCGATATCCTCACCGCCCAAATCATACGCAAGCAGATATGGCTGTTTGTGCTCATCGTGTTTTTCGTCATCATCTACATATCCAACCGATACAGCATCCAGAAGGACCTTATCGAGCTGGACCAACTGCAAAAAGAGCTGCAAGACACCAAGTACAAGGCTTTGTCTACCAGCAGCCAGATAACAGAAAAGAGTCGTGAGAGCAATGTGCTCGACGTGCTGAAGCACAGCAAAGACAGCATCCTGCACATCGCCACCCAGCCTCCTTACATCATTAACGTACCCGAAGAATGAGCAAGTTTGAACATAAGAAAGTAATGCCCCGCTACAGCGCCATCGCCATCATCATGACCCTGATAGCGGCTGCCATCGTGGGCAAGGCATTCTACATCATGACTGCCAAGCACGACTACTGGATGAAGGTTGCCGAGCGACAGAAGAAAGATTCCGTGACCGTGAAGCCTAACCGAGGCAACATCCTGAGCTGCGCCGGTCAGCTGATGGCGAGTTCGCTGCCTGAGTTCAAGGTGTTCATGGACTTCCAGGCATTGTCTACCGCCAAGAACGACTCGCTGTGGGATGTGAAGCAGGATTCCATCTGCCAGGGTCTGCACAAGATATTCCCGGAGAAGAGCGCTGAGGAATTCAAGCGCAATCTGATAGAGGGACGAGGCAAGAAGAGCCGCCACTGGGCAATATACGGCAGCCGCATCGACTACAACACCTTTACCGAGGTGAAGAGTCTGCCGGTGTTCCGCATGTCGCCCTACAAGAGCGGTTTCCACTGGGAGGAATATAATGCCCGCACCCGTACCTACGGTTCGCTTGCCGGACGTACCATCGGAGCCATGTTCGGCGCCAAGGATACCGCCCGCTTCGGACTGGAGCTGAGCTACGACTCCATCCTGCGCGGAACCAACGGTATCGTGCACCGCCGCAAGGTGCGCAACAAGTTCCTCGACATCACCGATACCCCTCCTATCGACGGAGCCGACATCATGACCACCATCGACGTGAGCATGCAGGACCTTGCCGAGCGTTCGCTCATCGAGGAGCTGAAGGAAATCAACGCCAACGTGGGTGTAGCCATCGTGATGGATGTGCCTACCGGCGACATCAAGGCCATCGTGAACATGGAGAAATGTTTCGACGGAGAATACAGAGAGATTCACAACCATGCCGTGAGCGACCTGCTGGAGCCGGGTTCCGTGTTCAAGCCAGCCTCGCTGCTCGTGGCCCTGGACGACGGCGTGGTGGATACCACCTACCATGTGGAGACGGGCTGCGGCGTATGGCAGATGTATGGCAGAGACATGAAGGACCACAACTGGCGCAAGGGCGGATATGGCATGCTGAGCTTTGCCCAGACCCTGTGGTACAGTTCCAACATCGGTGTGAGCCGCATCATCGACGATCATTACAGGAACAATCCTGAGAAATTCGTGAAGGGCATCTACCGCACCGGTCTGCACGATGACCTGAAGATTCCGCTGATGGGTGCTACCCCGGCAAGAATCCGCATGCCGCACAAGAACAGCCACGGACAGTATGACAACTGGGCTAAGACTTCGCTGCCATGGATGAGTATCGGATATGAGACGCAGGTGCCACCTATCTCTACCCTCACCTTCTACAACACCATCGCCAACAACGGCAAGATGATGCGCCCTAGATTCGTGAGCAAGGTGGTGAAGAACGGAGAAACCATCATGGAATTCCCGCCAGAGGTGATGCGCCCGCAGATAGCCAAGGAGAAGAGCATCAAGGAGTTGCAGACCATCCTAGAACAGGTGGTGAGCGTGGGACTCGGAAAGAAGGCTGGTTCGCCTAACTTCAAGGTGGCAGGAAAGACGGGTACGGCGCAGGTATCAAAGGGTGCCGGCGGATACAAGAACGGCGGAACCAACTATCTGGTTAGCTTTGCCGGCTATTTCCCTGCCGACAATCCGCGCTACAGCTGCATCGTCTGCATCCAGAAATCGGGCTTGCCTGCTTCGGGAGGAAGCATGAGCGGAAAGGTGTTCCACGACATCGCCGAAGGCATCATGGCGCAGAGTCTGAAACTCGACGTGAAGGACGCCAAGGATTCAGCTTCCATCTTCGTACCCGACGTGAAGAACGGCAACGTGCTTGCTGCCGACTATGTGCTCACCCACCTGGGCATCAAGACCAACACCAACTGGGGCGGCAGCTATGCCAACGGAAACCCTATCTGGGGCAAGGCCGAACGTTCTGGAAGCCGAAGCATCCGACTCATCAGAGAGAAGCAATACGGCAAGGGCACCGTGCCTGACGTGATGGGCATGGGCGCAAGAGACGCCATCTTCAACATGGAGAGCCGAGGCATCAAGACCCGGATTGTGGGCAGAGGAAAGGTAACCAAGCAGAGTCTGGTTCCCGGAACTCCGGTCAAGAAGGGAGCCGTATGCTCCCTTGAGCTCAACTAAACCAGAGCAGGACTCAACTCTCGATGGCATCCAGAGCTGAGTTCTGCACCCTATATATAAATAAGGTGTAAATCTCTATATATAAATAAGGTGTAAATTTATAAAAAACAATTATATGAAGTTACAAGAATTGCTCAAAAACATCGAGCCGATACAGATAATCGGCGATGTAGATGTAGAGGTGTCGGGCATCAACATCGATTCCCGAAAGATTAAGGAAGGTCACCTGTTCGTTGCCATGAAGGGCACACAGGTTGACGGCCACAAGTTTATACCAAAGGCATTGGAACTGGGCGCAAAATCGGTTTTGTGCGAGGACTTGCCTGAGGAGAAGGTTGAGGGCGTAACTTACATTCAGGTAGCATCTACCGAGGATGCTGTAGGCAAGGTGGCAACCCTTTTCTATGGCGACCCATCCAGAAAACTGAAGTTGGTTGGCGTGACTGGTACCAATGGCAAGACCACCATCGCCACCTTATTATATAATATGTTCCGCAAGTTCGGACATAAGTGCGGTTTGCTCTCCACCGTGTGCAACTACATTGAGGACGAGGCGATTCCTGCCGACCATACCACTCCAGACCCTATAGAGCTGAACATGCTGCTGGGCAAGATGGTAGAAGCTGGCTGCGAGTATGCCTTCATGGAGTGCTCTTCGCACGCCATCGCACAGAAGCGTATCGGAGGTCTGCAGTTTGCCGGCGGATTGTTTACCAACCTGACCCGCGACCATCTGGACTATCACAAGACCTTTGAGAACTATCGCAACGCCAAGAAGGCATTCTTCGACGGACTGCCAAAGACAGCCTTTGCCATCACCAATGCCGACGACAAGAACGGCATGATTATGGTGCAGAACACCAAGGCTACCGTGAAGACCTACTCCACCCGCTCTATGGCCGACTTCAAGGCAAGAATTCTGGAGTGTCACTTCGGCGGCATGTATCTGGAGATTGACGGCAGAGAAGTGGGCGTACAGTTTATCGGCAAGTTCAACGTGAGCAACCTGCTCGCCGTATATGGTGCAGCCATCATGCTGGGCAAGAAGCCAGAGGATGTGCTCGTAGTGATGAGCACCCTTCACAGCGTAAACGGACGACTGGAGCCAATTCAGTCGCCAGAAGGCTATACCGCCATCGTAGACTATGCCCACACGCCAGACGCCCTGGAGAACGTATTGAACGCCATCCACGAAGTGCTCGACGGCAAGGGCGGCGAAGTAATCACCGTATGCGGAGCCGGCGGCAACCGCGACAAGGGCAAGCGCCCGCTGATGGCGCAGGAGGCCGTAAAGCAGAGCGATAAGGTAATCATCACCAGCGACAACCCACGCTTCGAGGAGCCACAGGACATCATCAACGACATGCTTGCCGGACTCAACGCCCAGCAGATGAAGAAGGTGATCAGCATCGTAGACCGCAAGGAAGCCATCCGCACAGCCTGCATGATGGCAAAGAAGGGCGACGTGATTCTCGTAGCCGGAAAGGGACATGAGGACTATCAGGAGATTAAGGGCGTGAAGCACCACTTTGACGACAAGGAGGTGATTCGCGACATCTTCGGCATTCCACAGAAGTAAAACAAAGAAAAAGAAGAAAAATGTTATATTATCTCTTTAGATTTTTAGAGCAGTGGGGCATCTCAGGCTCTCACATGTGGGGTTACATCTCGTTCCGAGCCCTGCTCGCATTGATATTGTCACTCGTTATCTCAGCATGGTTTGGCGAGAAATTCATCAAGTATCTCAAAAACAAGCAAATCACTGAGACCCAGCGCGATGCCAGCATCGACCCGTTTGGAGTGAAGAAGATTGGCGTGCCTTCTATGGGTGGTGTCATCATCATCCTTGCTATCCTCGTTCCGGTGATTCTGCTGGGACGTCTGCGCAACATCTATCTCATTCTGATGATCATCACCACCGTATGGCTGGGTTTCCTGGGCGGTATGGACGACTTCATCAAGATTTTCAAGCGCGACAAGGAAGGCTTGAAGGGTAAGTACAAGATTGTGGGACAGGTGGGCATAGGCCTCATCGTGGGTCTGGTGCTCTGGGCTTCGCCTGACGTGAAGATGAACGAGAACCTCGCCATCGAACGCCAGGGACAGGAGACCGTGGTGAAACACCGCGCAGAAGCAAGAAAATCGCTGAAGACTACGATTCCGTTCTTCAAGGGTCACAACCTGGATTACTCCAATATTACCAGCTTCTGCGGCAAATACAAGGTGGCAGCAGGCTGGATTCTCTTCGTGATTATGACCATCTTTGTGGTGACAGCCGTATCCAACGGAGCCAACCTCAACGACGGTATGGACGGCATGTGTGCCGGCAACTCCGCCATCATAGGTGTGGCGCTAGGCATACTTGCGTATGTGTCATCGCACATCGAGTTTGCCGCCTACCTCAACATCATGTATATCCCTGGTTCAGAGGAACTGGTGGTATTCTTCTGCGCCTTCATCGGAGCGCTCATCGGTTTCCTCTGGTACAACGCCTACCCTGCCCAGGTGTTCATGGGCGACACGGGTTCGCTGACCATCGGCGGTATCATCGCCGTGGGTGCCATCATCATCCACAAGGAGCTGATGCTGCCTATCCTCTGCGGTATCTTCTTCGTAGAGAGCCTCAGCGTGATGATGCAGGTTTACTACTACAAGCTGGGCAAGCGCAGGGGCATCAAGCAGCGCATCTTCAAGCGCACGCCTATCCACGACAACTTCCGCACACAGGACAGCCAGCTGGACCCTGAGTGCAAGTACTTGTGGAAGAAGCCTCGCAACTGCTACCACGAATCGAAGATTACCATCCGCTTCTGGATTGTAACCATCATCCTGGCGGCATTGACCATCATCACATTGAAGATTAGATAAAACACAGGCGCTTTTATCAGCCTGATTTAGATAAGAATAAGACAATGAGCAAAATTGTAATTTTAGGAGCCGGCGAGAGCGGCGCAGGTGCTGCCGTGCTGGCTAAGAAAGAGGGATTCGAGGTCTTCGTATCAGACATGTCGAAGATCAAGGATAACTACAAGAAGTTGATGGATGACCACAACATTGAATGGGAAGAGGGTCACCACACAGAAGAGAAGATCTTAGACGCCGACGAAGTCATCAAGAGCCCGGGCATCCCTAAGGAGGCACCTATGGTTCAGAAACTGATGGCGAAGGGCACTCCTATCATCAGCGAAATAGAGTTTGCAGGCCGCTATACCGACGCCAAGATGATCTGCATCACGGGCAGCAACGGCAAGACTACCACCACCTCGCTGATTTACCACATCATCAAGTCGGCTGGCTACGATGTAGGTCTGGCGGGCAACATCGGAAAGAGCCTGGCGCTGCAGGTGGCTGAGACTCCTCATAAGTACTACGTCATCGAGCTGAGCAGTTTCCAGCTCGACAACATGTATGAGTTCCGTGCCAACGTGGCTATCCTGCTCAACATCACCCCTGATCATCTGGACCGCTATGAGTTCAAGATGCAGAACTATACCGATGCCAAGATGCGCATCACCCAGAACCAGACAGAGGAAGACAGCTTCATCTTCTGGAACGACGACCCTATCGTGAAGAAGGAACTGGAGAAGTATGACCTCAAGTCACACCTCTGCCCATTCTCTGAATTCAACGAAGAAGGATGCGTGGGCTTCATCGAGGACGGCAAGTACAAGCTCAACTTCCCATCAGCCTTCGAGATGCCACAGGCAGACATGAGCCTGCGCGGCAAGCACAATATCTACAACAGTCTGGCTGCCGGACTTGCCTGCAACATCGTGGGCATCGACCACGAGACCCTGCACAAGGGGCTGAGCGATTTTCCTGGCGTAGAACACCGTCTGGAGAAGGTGGGCAAGTTCAAGGGCGTTTACTATGTGAACGACTCAAAGGCTACCAACGTGGATGCCTGCTGGTATGCGCTGGAAAGCATGACCACTCCTACCATCCTCATCATCGGAGGTAAGGACAAGGGCAACGACTACAACCAGATCAAGGACCTGGTGAAGGAGAAATGCGCAGGTATCGTATATCTGGGAGCCGACAATCAGAAGTTGCACGACAACTTCGATGCCCTGGACATCCCTGTGCGCGACACCCACAGCATGAAAGACTGCGTGGCAGCCTGCCAGGAACTGGCTAAGCCAGGCTACACCGTATTGCTGAGCCCATGCTGCGCCAGCTTCGACCTGTTTAAGAACATGGAAGACAGAGGAGAGCAGTTTAAGGCATTGGCAAGAGCCATCGGAGAATAAAAAAACGAGGAGTTAAGGAACCAGGCATCCCTGACCTTAACTCCTTCACTTTCAAAATAGATAGAAAAGAAATGAACAATAAAACCATAGGCAACATATTCAAGGGAGACAAGGTAATCTGGATGGTTTTCTTCTTTCTCTGCATGATCAGTATCGTGGAGGTGTATTCCGCTTCCAGCTCCCTGTCGTACAAGAGCGGCAACTTCATGGCTCCTGTACTCCGACACATTGGCCTGCTGGGAATGGGCTTGATTACCATGATATGTATGCTCAAGGTTAAGTGCAAGTACTTCAAGATAGTAACTCCTTTCGTCTTGCTCCCGTCGCTCGGACTGCTCGTCTGGGTGCTGGTAGCCGGACAGTCTACCAACGGTGCATCCCGATGGATCAACTTCATCGGCATCCAGTTTCAGCCATCCGAGATAGCCAAGGGAGCGGTGGTGCTGGCTGTGGCACAGATCCTGAGTGCCATGCAGACACCCAACGGTGCCGACCGTAGAGCATTCAAATACGTTCTGACGGCTTGCAGCATGTTTGTTTTCCTCATCTGTCTGGAAAACCTGTCAACCGCCATGCTTCTGTGTATCACCATCTTATGCATGATGATCATAGGCAGGGTACCGATGAGCCAGATAGGCAAGCTGGTGGGTACAGCCCTGATAGGCATCTGCCTTATCTTTGCCGCCGTCATGATAGTAGGTCAGGACAAGGGAGAAACGGCGCAGAAACCGGAAAATACCTTGACGGAAAACGTGAACGAGGAGAAAGAGGCACCGGGAAAAATAGAGAAGATGTTCCACCGCGCCGACACCTGGAAGGCACGTATCGACAAGTTTCTGAATTCCAAGCCAGTGGCACCGGAAGACGTAGACCTTGACAAGGATGCCCAGGTGGCACATGCCAACATCGCCATCGCCTCATCCAACATCGTAGGAAAGGGTCCGGGCAACTCCGTGGAGCGCGACTTCCTGTCGCAGGCATTCTCCGACTTCATCTATGCCATCATCATCGAAGAGATGGGCATCTGGGGAGCCGTGTTCGTAGCCATGCTCTACATCATCCTGCTGTTCAGAGCCGGCAAGATAGCCAACCGCTGCGAGAACACCTTCCCGGCGTTCCTCTGCATGGGCCTTGCCATCATGCTCGTGGTGCAGGCATTGTTCAACATGGCAGTGGCTGTGGGCCTGGCTCCGGTGACCGGTCAGCCGCTTCCGCTCATCAGCCGAGGCGGTACTTCCACCATCATCAACTGTCTCTATCTAGGAATCATATTAAGCATCAGTAGAACAGCAAAAAAGAAAGATTTGCCTCAAAATGAAGCAAATATTGACAAATTTGCTGCTGCATAACAAAAGACTATCTAAAATTAGGTAAAAAATGCCATTAAATGGATTTTTTTGCTTACCTTTGCGTTGGATTTATTGACCCTATGGGTCAGAAACAAGAATGGACATGGACAATGAATTAAGAATCATCATAAGTGGAGGCGGTACAGGCGGTCATATATTCCCTGCCGTATCCATCGCAAACGCCATCAAGGCCAAGCGCCCTGATGCCAAGATTTTGTTTGTAGGAGCACTCGGCAGAATGGAAATGCAGCGTGTCCCTGCAGCAGGTTATGAAATCAAAGGATTGCCTATCTGCGGTTTTGACAGAAAGCACCTGCTCAAGAACATCGCCGTGCTCTTCAAGATCTGGAAGAGCCAGCACATGGCAAAGAGCATCATCAGGAATTTCAAGCCGATGGCGGCTGTAGGCGTGGGCGGATATGCCAGCGGACCTACTCTCAACGTTTGCGCCAGCAAAGGTATTCCATGCCTCATCCAGGAACAGAACTCATACGCAGGTGTGACCAACAAGCTCCTGGCAAAGAAGGCAGAAAAGATATGCGTGGCTTACGAAGGAATGGAACGTTTCTTCCCAGCCGACAAGATTATCATGACGGGAAACCCAGTGCGACAGAACGTGCTGGAGACTACCATCACCAAGGAAGAGGCAAGAAAGCAGTTTGGACTCGACCCTGAAAAGAAAACCATCCTGCTCGTGGGCGGAAGCCTCGGAGCAAGAACCATCAACGAGAGCGTGCTGCAGCACCTGGACCTGGTGAAGGAAAGCGGCGTGCAGTTTATCTGGCAGACAGGTAAGTACTACAACGCAGCCATCATGGAGCAGATGAAAGGCAAGGAATTGCCAATGCTCAAGGTTACCGACTTCATCAGCGACATGGGTGCAGCCTACAAGGCAGCCGACCTGGTTATCAGCCGTGCCGGTGCCAGCAGCATCAGCGAGTTCTGCCTCATCGGCAAGCCAGTAATCCTGGTTCCTAGCCCTAACGTGGCAGAAGACCACCAGACCAAGAACGCCATGGCACTGGTGAACAAGGACGCAGCCATCTACGTGAAGGATGCCGAGGCACCAGAGGTATTGCTGAAAAAGGCAGTAGATACAGTGAAGGACGAAGCCAAGCTCGCCTCACTCTGTGAGAACATCAAGAAATTAGGTTTAAAGAACTCTGCCGACGTCATCGCCGACGAAGTCATCAAATTAGCAACAAAGTAATGGAAATCAAAGATATCAAAGCTGTTTATTTTGTAGGTGCCGGCGGTATCGGCATGAGCGCCATCGCCAGATACTTCCTCAGCAAGAAGTTGGTAGTAGCAGGATACGACAAGACTCCTTCCAAGCTCACCCATGAGCTGGAGAAAGAGGGCATGCTCATCCACTACGAGGAGAACATAGACCTCATCCCTGAGGCCTGCAAGGATGCCAAGAGCACCCTGGTGATTTACACACCAGCTATCCCAGCAGAGCACAAGGAGCTGGTTTTCTTCCATGAAAACGGCTTCACCATCGAGAAGCGTGCTCAGGTACTGGGCACACTGACCCGTACACACAAGGGCTTGTGCGTAGCCGGCACACACGGCAAGACTTCAACATCTACCATGTGCGCCCACATCATGCACCAGAGCCATGTAGATTGCAATGCCTTCCTGGGTGGTATTTCCAAGAATTACGGCACCAACTACATCCTCTCTGACAAGAGCGACTACGTAGTAATCGAGGCAGATGAGTTCGACCGCAGCTTCCACTGGTTGCGTCCATGGATGAGCGTCATCACATCTACCGACCCAGACCACCTCGACATCTACGGCACCAAGGAGGCTTATCTGGAAAGCTTCCGCCACTACACAGAATTGATCCAGCCGGGCGGTGCCCTCATCATCCACAAAGACCTGGAGATGAAGCAGCACGTGCAGGACGGCGTCAAGATATACGAATACAGCCAGGACGAAGGCGACTTCCACGCAGAGAACATCAAGATAGAGAATGGCGGAATCACATTCGACTTCATCTCTCCTATCGAGAACGTGACAGGCGTAGAACTCGGACAGCCTGTGCCAATCAACATCACCAACGGTGTGGCTGCAATGGCAATGGCACAGTTGAATGGCTGCACAGCCGATGAGCTGCGCAACGGAATGAAGACATACGGAGGCGTGGACCGCCGCTTCGACTTCAAGATCAAGAACGACAAGCTCGTATTCCTCTCCGACTACGCTCATCACCCAAAAGAGATTTACCAGAGTGCGAAGAGCATTCGTGAGCTGTACAAAGATCGCAAGATTACTGCCATCTTCCAGCCACACCTCTATACCCGCACCCGTGACTTCTACAAGGACTTTGCCAACAGCTTGAGTCTTCTCGATGAAGTCATCCTCTGCGACATCTATCCAGCCCGTGAGCAGCCTATCCCAGGTGTAACATCCAAGCTCATCTACGACAACCTGAAGCCAGGCGTAGAGAAGAGCATGATACACAAGGAAGACGTACTCGACCTGGTGAAGAACCGAGACTTCGACGTACTCGTCATCCTGGGAGCCGGCGACCTGGACAACTATGTTCCTCAAATAACAGAAATATTAGAAAAGAAGTAAATGCATATCAATTGGCAGAAAACCATCATCATCACCCTAGACGTGGCATTGGCCACCTACCTGGGTTTCGCTTTCACCAAGTTTAACAAACCTGATGAAAAGAACCTGGTGTGCACCAAGGTGAACATCAACATACAGGATGAGATGACCAATGGCTTTCTGAATGCAAAGGAAATCAAGAAGAGACTGGAGATGAAGAAGCTCTACCCCCTGGAGAAGCCACTCAGCCAAGTGAACTCCAGGATGATAGAGGAGGCACTGAAAACCAGTCCCTTCGTGAAGACCGCAGAATGCTACAAGACCCAGGAAGGTCTGGTAGATATCTATCTCACCCAGCGCATGCCAATTGTTAGAATCAAGAGCATCAACAACGAGGACTACTATGTAGATGATCATTATCAGATTATGCCGAACACCAACTATACGAGCGACATCATCATCGCCACGGGCAACATCAACAAATGGTACGCTCAGAAGTATATCTCACTGGTGAGCAAGACTCTGATGACGAACAATCTTTGGAGAAATCAGATTGAGCAGATCAACGTACTGCCCAACAGGGGCATCGAACTAGTTCCCCGGGTAGGAAACCACATTATATATATAGGTAACCTGCCCGAGAGTAACATCATCAGCAAAAGAGAAAAGGACGTAGAAGCGTTCATCAACAAAAAGATGGACCGATTGGAGAAATTCTACAAATATGGACTATCTCAGGCTGGCTGGAACAAATACTCATACATCAATATCGAGTTTGACAACCAGATTATTTGCAAAAAGCATCATAACAGCTAATTTAAGGTTAAATAGAAACAGAAAAAGATAATATATAAGGACTATGCCAAAGGAATTTATTGTAGCTATCGAGCTTGGCTCATCTAAGATGACAGGTATAGCAGGTCAGAAGAATTTGGACGGCAGCATCACCGTACTTGCTGTCGTTCAGGAGAATTCATCTTCTTGCATCAGAAAGGGTGTTATCTATAACATCGACAAGACGGGGCAGTGCCTCATCAGCATCATCAAGAAGTTGAAGAATATTCTCCAGCAAGACATCACCCAGGTATACGTGGGTGTAGGCGGCAGATCTATCAGAAGTCTGAAAAACGTCATCGTGAAGGATCTGCCTGGAGCTTCCATCATCTCGCAAGACATGATCAACGAGCTCATGGACATCAACCGCAACATGACGTATCCAGACCAGGAGATTCTGGATGCAGCAACCCAGGAATACAAGATAGACAACCAGTATCAGATAGACCCTGTAGGCATACAGTGCAACCATCTGGAGGGTATCTTCCTGAACATACTCTGGCGCAAGAACTTCTACAACAACATCAACACTTGCTTCGAAAACGCCAATATCTCTATTGCAGAGATGTACTTGGCTCCTTTGGCTATGGCAGACAGTGTCCTTACTGACTCTGAGAAGCGTGCAGGATGTATGCTCGTAGATCTGGGTGCTGATACAACGACCGTATCCGTATATTATAAAGGTATATTGCGCCATCTCTCTGTCATTCCATTGGGCGGCAACAACATCACCAAGGATCTGACTTGCCTGCAGCTTGAGGAAGCTGACGCAGAGAAGATGAAACTGAAATACGCCAAGGCATACACCGACATCGCCAATATGGACCAGGCACTTCTCTATCCTGTAGATAAGGACAGAAGCGTGGAGAGCAAGAAGTTCATCGAAATCGTAGAGGCTCGCGTTGAGGAAATCGTGGAGAATGCCTGGTTCCAGGTTCCTGCGGAATTCTCAGACAAGCTGATGGGCGGCATCATATTGACCGGTGGTGGCAGCAACATGCCGGAAATCGACAAGGTATTCAAGAACCATACGCATATTGACAAGGTGCGCATTGCCAAGTTCGTTACCCAGACCATCAATTCGAAGGACCAGAAGATCAACAGCCGCAACGGTATGATGAACACTATCCTGGGACTCCTGGCCAAGGGCGACATGAACTGTGCCGGCAACGAATTCGGACAGGATCTCTTCGACAATCTCGACAACCACACTTCTACCGTTGATACCCACAGAACTACACGCAACCCTAACGACACCACAGGTTTGGGCGTAGTTCAGACAGAGGAAATCAAGAAGAAGGCAGAGGAAGAGGCTCGCCGCAAGAAGGAACAGGAGGAAGAGGAAGCAAGACGCCTGGCTGAGATTGAAGCCGAGGAAGAAGCCAAGCGCAGAAAGGAGAACAGCCTCGTCCACAAGTTTATGAGAGGATTCAAGAAATTCGTCAAGGATACCATCTCAGAGGAAGAATAAGAAAGAATAACATTTTAGAATTATACTATTATGCTAGATAACGGAAATACTCCACATATTCTGGACTTTGGAGAGCCAGAAAAAGAAAACAGCATCATCAAGGTGATTGGTGTGGGTGGTGGTGGCGGTAACGCCGTAAACCACATGTATCGTGAGGGCATCCACGACGTAAGCTTCGTATTGTGCAACACGGACAATCAGGCACTCAACGATTCTCCTGTACCTGTCCATCTGCAGTTGGGTAAGGAAGGATTGGGAGCTGGCAACAAGCCTGCCAAGGCACGCCAGGCAGCCGAGGAAACCCTGGAAGAAATCAAGCACATGCTCAACGACGGAACCAAGATGGCTTTCATCACCGCAGGTATGGGTGGTGGTACCGGTACAGGTGCTGCCCCTGTCATTGCCCGCGTGAGCAAGGAGCTGGGCATCCTGACCGTAGGTATCGTTACCATCCCATTCCGCTTCGAAGGTCCAAAGAAGATAGACCAGGCGCTGGATGGCGTTGAGGAAATGTCAAAGCACGTTGATGCCCTGCTGGTTATCAACAACGAGCGACTTCGACAGATTTATCCAGACCTCGCCGTGCTCGATGCATTCGGCAAGGCGGATGATACCCTGAGCGTAGCTGCCAAGAGTATCGCAGAAATCATCACCGTTCACGGACTCATCAACCTCGACTTCAACGACGTGAAGACCGTATTGAAGGATGGTGGTGTTGCCATCATGAGTACAGGATACGGTGAGGGCGAAGGTCGTGTGAAGAAGGCCATCGAAGATGCCTTGAATTCACCATTGCTCAACGACAACGACGTATTCAACTCTAAGAAGATTCTGCTGAGCATCGCATTCGCCAGCGAGAAGAAGGACAACCCTGGTTTGACCATGGATGAGATGAACGACGTGAACGACTTCATGGAGAAATTCGGCGAGGACTTCGAGCTGAAGTGGGGACTTGCCATCGACCCAGAGCTGGGCAGCCGAGTAAAGGTAACCGTACTGGCTACCGGTTTCGGACTCGAAGACGTGGAGGGTATGAACCGCCACATCAAGAAGCATACAGAGGAGGAAGCCCGCCGCATGGCAGAAGAGGAAGAGACAAGAGCCGAGCGCCAGAACCGAAGAGAGCGCTACTATGGTTCAGACGGCAACTCTACGCAGTATAAGCGTCATCCACACATCTTCCTGTTCCGCCCTGAGGATCTGGACAACGAGGATGTAATCCTGCAGGTAGAGAATACTCCTACCTACAAGCGTACACGCCAGACTCTGGAAGACATCCGCAACCTGGCTTCAGGCAATGTGGAAGTGGAAGAGGCTAAGAAAAAAGACGATAACGACTCTATTCAGGGAGTTATCAGTTTCGCCTAACTGCCCCACCGCATGAAGCCTTCCCTCATCCCCTCGCCACGAGGAAAGGGGAAAGACTAGGCAAAGAGTTCCTTCAGAACAGAAAAGCTTTTCAATTCCGGGAATCCCGGAACATGAATCTTATAATATTGCAATATCACCTCTATACAGCGGTTCCGATCCATTCTGGACATTGTATAGAGGTGCATTGTTTCATAGCTCAACCTGAACAGGCTCACCATACGCAGGGAATCCTCCTTATTTAAATAATGTGTATGCGTAGGCACGAAGGAAACAAAGCGACCCTCCTCTAAGTCAAAGTAATCGCCCGTGACTCCACTTTCCAGGTTCGGAGAGAAGCCCAGGAAGAAGGTAAGGCGAACCATGAAGACGATGTGAAAGTTGGCAAAGCCCTCTCTGGCACGGTCGAGCCACAAGACACTTTCCTCTATAAACGAGAACAAAGGCATGTTAGCCTGTTCGTTGCGGGTGGCCCGCCCCAGGAGCTCAGCCAGGAACATCGACATCGCCAACTTAAACGGCGAGAAGGGAATATCCACGAATGGAGAGGAGATGGCAACATCCCTGATTCGTTGCAGACTTGCTTTCGGACGATGGTCAAACTCCAGGTTCAGCAACATCAGGGGCTGGAACAGCTGTCGCTTCATCTTCGACTTGGAAGATTTGGGAATTTTAACCATAAAAGAGAGTCTGCCCAGCTTTTCCGTGAAGAAATCCACGATAAGCTGTGCATCACCATATTTAATCGTTTGCAGCACAATGGCTCTAGTTTTTACTTCCATTTTGTCTATAATTGTTTAAAAACAGGGCAAAATTACAAAAAAACAAGCATTTAGCGAAAATTTTCCCGAAAAAATTTGTGAGATTCGAAAAAAAGTAGTAACTTTGCACCCGCAAATAAGCAATGGTCCCTTCGTCTATCGGTTAGGACGAGAGATTTTCATTCTCTAAAGAGCAGTTCGACTCTGCTAGGGACTACAAACATTATAAAGAATAAAAAAATATAAACATAGAGATGGCAAATCACAAATCATCAATCAAGAGAATCCGTCAGGACAAGAAGAAGGCTTTGCATAACAAGTACTATGCAAAGACTATGCGCAATGCCGTTCGCAAATTGCGCAACATGTCTGACAAGGAGGAGGCTGCAAAGCTCTATCCTACAGTTCAGAAGCTTTTAGACAAGTTGGCTAAGATCAACGTTATTCATGAGAACAAGGCTGCTAACTTGAAGTCTGGTCTTACTCAGCACATCGCAAAGTTGGCCTAACTTATAAGTCAAAGCAAAAGACATAAATAAGGCTGCATTCCTTTCAAGAGGATTGCAGCCTTATTCTTGTTTTCCAAAGTATGTTTTCCTTCCCTATTTTGTTATCGGAAACAGCACGTTTTATCCTCTTTTTTCCCCTATTTCTTCTACATATTTGAAAACTTCACGTTTTCTTGTTTTTTTCGCTATTTTTCACAAAGAAAACCTTCTGAATCTCAGCTTTTTTTAGTATCTTTGCACGGAAATAAGACAATTCTAAAAATGGCAGAAAATCAAAACAACGCAAATAATTACTCTGCGAGTAACATCCAGGTTCTCGAAGGCTTGGAGGCTGTTCGCAAACGTCCGGCGATGTATATTGGTGACATCTCCGAAAAGGGTCTTCACCACTTGGTAAACGAGACCGTCGATAACTCTATCGACGAGGCGATGGCGGGTTACTGTACCGACATCGAGGTAACCATCAACGAAGATAACTCCATCACCGTAGAAGATAATGGTCGTGGTATCCCTGTGGATATGCACGAGAAACTCCATAAATCAGCCCTCGAAGTCGTAATGACCGTGCTCCATGCCGGTGGTAAGTTCGACAAGGGTTCCTACAAAGTATCTGGTGGTTTGCACGGTGTGGGTGTAAGTTGTGTAAACGCACTTTCTACCCACATGTTGTCACAGGTGTTCCGTGGCGGCAAAATCTACCAGCAGGAATATGAGAAGGGTAAGCCTCTCTATCCTGTCAAGGTGGTAGGCGAGACCAACAAGCGCGGTACACGCCAGCAGTTCTGGCCAGACCCAACCATCTTCACCCACACAGTCTATAAGTGGGACATCATCGCCAACCGTATGCGCGAGTTGGCATTCCTCAACGCAGGTATCAAGATTACCTTGAAAGATCTGCGCCCAGACGAGGAAGGCAAGACCAAGGAGCAGGTATTCCATGCCAAGGACGGTTTGAAGGAATTCGTCCGCTACGTGGATCGCCATCGCACTCACCTCTTCGACGACGTCATCTATCTGAAGACAGAGAAGCAGGGTATTCCTATTGAGATTGCCGTGATGTACAACACAGACTATTCAGAGAACATCCACTCATACGTCAACAACATCAACACCATCGAGGGTGGTACTCACCTGACCGGTTTCCGCATGGCGTTGACCCGTACCTTGAAGGCTTACGCAGAAGCCGACCCAACTATCTCTAAGCAGATAGAGAAGGCAAAGGTAGAGATTGCACCAGAAGACTTCCGCGAGGGTCTCACAGCCGTTATCTCTATCAAAGTAGCAGAGCCTCAGTTTGAGGGACAGACCAAGACCAAGCTCGGCAACAGCGAGGTGCAGGGTGCCGTTCAGCAGGCTGTGAACGAGGCTTTGTCTGATTACCTGGAGGAGCATCCAGACGAGGCTAAGCGCATCTGCGAGAAGGTGGTATTGGCTGCAACAGCACGTATCGCTGCCCGCAAAGCACGCGAGAGCGTACAGCGCAAGAACTTCATGACTGGTGGAGGTCTGCCTGGTAAGCTCGCCGACTGCTCTATGAAGGATCCTAAGGAATGCGAAATCTTCCTCGTCGAGGGTGATTCCGCTGGTGGTTCAGCCAAGCAGGGCCGCGACCGTTTCCGCCAGGCTATCCTCCCATTGCGTGGTAAGATTCTGAACGTAGAGAAGGTTCAGTGGCATAAGGTCTTCGAGGCTGAGTCTGTGATGAACATCATCCAGAGTATTGGTGTCCGCTTCGGAGTGGATGGCGAAGACAGCAAGGAGGCAAACACCGACAAGTTGCGCTACGACAAGATTATCATCATGACCGATGCCGACGTCGATGGTTCACACATCGACACCCTGATCATGACTCTCTTCTATCGCTTCATGCCAAAGGTTATTGAGGAAGGTCACTTGTATATCGCAACCCCACCTCTCTACAAGTGTACATACCGCAACAAGGTGAGCGAATACTGCTATACCGAGCAGCAGCGCCAGGCTTTCATCGACAAGTATGGCGACGGCACAGAAGACAAGAATATCCACACCCAGCGATACAAAGGTTTGGGTGAGATGAACCCAGAGCAGCTTTGGGAAACCACCATGGACCCTTCTACACGCTTGCTCAAGCAGGTGACCATTGAGAATGCAGCTCAGGCAGACGAGATCTTCTCTATGCTGATGGGCGACGACGTGGAGCCACGCCGTGAGTTCATCGAGCAGAACGCTACTTACGCCAATATCGACGCTTAAAGTTAACACGAACATATTGGGGGCAGACTCAACAGGAGTCTTCCCCCTTTTTTAGGTTGCTGCCCTCCAAGGAACCGCAACCTCAGGCATCATATTTTAACAACTAACAAAACAGGATTTATGAAGCATCTGCTTTTCACGTTTGCGCTAGCTGCCTCAGGCTTTCTGAGCAATCAGGCGGCAACAGTAAGTAAAGGGCCACTGCCCAACAAGCTGTGGTACAACAAGCCTGCATACGCCTTCGAAGAGTCACTGCCGCTAGGCAATGGCAAACTGGGTGCGCTGGTTTACGGTGGAGCCAACAACGACTCCATCCAGCTCAACGACATCACTCTCTGGACGGGCGTGCCCGTGAATCCCAACGAAGGTGGCGAAGCCTACAAGTGGATTCCGAAAATCAGAGAGGCGCTGTTCAAGGAGGATTACAAGACTGCCGATTCCCTGCAGCACTATGTGCAAGGCCATAACTCGGAGTTCTATCAGCCACTGGGCATGATCAACATCAAAGACTGCAACCAGGGCGAGTTTACGGATTATTACCGCGAACTGAGCCTCGACAATTCCCTGGCTACTGTTCGTTACAGGCGCAACGGCATCCAATACACCAAAGAGTATTTTGCTTCTCATCCCGACAAGATGATTGCCATCAAGCTGAGTGCTTCCCAAAAGCGAGCCATCAACAGCGACATCTCCCTCACCTCCCTCATCCCCCATCAGGTGAAAGCATCCAGAGGACAGCTCACCATGACGGGACACGTTCTCGGGGATGAAGCCAACAGTACGCATTACTGTGCCATGCTTCAGGTAAAGAACACCGACGGAAAGGTGTGGGCAAGCGATTCCGTACTCCATCTGAAGGATGTGAGCGAGGCTATCATCTATCTCATCAACGAAACAAGTTACAACGGCTTCGACAAGCATCCCGTGAAGGAAGGAGCTCCATACATCGAGAACATAGCCGATGATGCCTGGCATCTCGCCAACTTTACATACGATGAATTCAAGCAACGCCACATCGCTGACTACAAGAAGCTCTTTGATAGAGTAAGCTTGAGCCTGAAAGGAGCCAAGTTTGATGCCACCCGCCCTACCGACAGACAGTTGCTCGCCTACAGCGACAACCACGAGAGCAATCTTTATCTGGAACAGCTCTACTTCCAGTATGGCAGATACCTGCTCATCAGCAGCAGTAGAACCAAGGGCGTGCCAGCCAACCTGCAGGGACTCTGGGCACCAGCCCTCTATTCGCCATGGCGCGGCAACTATACCATCAACATCAACCTGGAAGAGAATTACTGGCCGGCAGAAGTTACCAACCTCCCAGAACTGGTTGCCCCAGTAGACGGATTGGTTGAAGGCATGTCGGTGACAGGCCGACACAATGCCCAGCACTTCTATGGCATCGATAAGGGATGGTGCGCCGGACACAATACAGACGCCTGGGCGATGAGCAATCCTGTGGGAACCGGAAACGAGAGCCCACAATGGAGCAACTGGGCGATGGGTGGAGCCTGGCTCGTAGAAGCCCTTTGGGATCACTACGACTATACCCGCGATACAGAATATCTTCGCACCACCGCCTACCCGCTGATGAAGGGTGCAGCCGACTTCCTGCTTGCGTGGCTCATCCCGAACCCACACAACCCCAACGAGCTGATTACTGCCCCTTGCACATCGCCAGAGGCTGACTACATCACCGATAAGGGCTACCGTGGCAGCAGTTTCTATGGTGGAACCGCCGACCTTGCTATCATCCGCGAGCTCTTCAAGAACACCATCAAGGGAGCCAAAGCCCTGGGCATCGACAGCGATTATCAGCAGCAGTTGCAAGCAGCTCTCAATCGTCTGCGTCCTTACCACATTGGCAAGCGAGGCAATCTGCTGGAATGGTATCACGATTGGGACGATCAGGATTGGCATCATCGACACCAGTCGCACCTGCTCGGACTCTATCCGTTCCATCAGATTTCGGTAAACAAGACTCCGGAACTTGCTGCTGCCGCAACCAAGACTCTGGAAATCAAGGGCGATAATTCCACCGGTTGGAGTACAGGCTGGAGAATCAACCTCTGGGCTCGTCTGCACCGTGCCGACAAGGCCTATCAGATATACCGCAAGTTGCTCACCTACGTAAGTCCTGAGGTTTACAAGGATAGCAAGCACCGCAGCGGTGGCACCTACCCTAACCTCTTTGATGCCCATCCACCTTTCCAGATAGATGGCAACTTCGGAGGCACAGCAGGTGTATGCGAGATGCTGATGCAATGCGACGGCGAGACGATGGACTTGCTCCCTGCCCTTCCGCAGGAATGGAAGGCAGGCGAGATGAAAGGTCTGAAAGCCCGTGGCAACTATGGCGTATCGCTTGCCTGGAATAATGGCAAGATGACCCGTGCCAGCATCACCAGCAAGAACGGGGGAAATCTTTCTGTCAACTACAACGGTAAGCAGAAAGTCCTCTCCTTCAAGGCTGGAGAAACAAAGATTATCAAATAACAAGAATCACATCGGTTTTAAGAAACTGGATTAAAAGACAGAAACAAAGCAATGAGATATTTAACGACTCTCATCTTTTCAATACTCTGGGTACTGAGCTCCCATGCACAGGAGTTCGGTACCCATTGGATTTCGTATCCCCTTCCCAGTGACTCTGCCGAAGTATTATTCCGACAGCGTTATCTTCTGGAAGGTCGCCCCCTGCAGGCATCGCTCAGCATTGCCAGCACAGGAAGCTACCGCCTCTATGTAAACGAAAGAAACGTGACCCGAAGCGTGAAGTTTGACGGTATCAAGGATAGCACCTTGCTCAACCGCACCATCGACATCACGAAATATCTGCGAAGCGGCGAAAACGTCATTGCCGTATGGTATTCGCCGGAAGGCAAACCGAGTCACGGCAAACAGCTTTCATTGGAGTTTTACGGATGGAATCAGGACACCACCTCATTCTATCATCAGGCAGACGGAAAATGGTACTGCCGACAGTTGAGAGACTGCACCCATGGCGACATCGAGCGCTTTGACGGAAGAACCAACACGCTGGCATGGAAATCGGAAGAATATGAGCCCTACGGCTGGATTCATCCCACAGGAAGTATGGATTTAGCAGAAAGCGAAGACAAACCAGATGGTCAACCTCGCCAAGAAGACAAAGGATATAAGGAATACAAAGGCTACAAGGTTTTCAAGGCAGAGAACACATTATATAATGTATTGGAACCTGTATGTACGTTTACAGATTCCCTGGGTGGTTACAACATCGACTTCGGTCGCCCTTTCCATGGCACCATCCGCCTCACTCTGCGAGATGCCCACAGAGGCGCCAAGCTGCACATCAATGGTTATCAATACATTTGCAACGGGGAATTGGATGAACAAGCCTTCTTCCGTTTCAAATTTCAGAACAGAAGAATCTATACGATTACCTGGAACGGAAGATTCAAAAAGAGCGATATAGTCCATATTGAAGGATTAGAGATTTCGGAATAAGCCCAAGAGCTTTTCGAAATCTCTTTTTTTATTAATCTTCCAAGTCGGCAAGCAATTGCTCTGCCACTTCGCAAAGCTCACCATACCATTCCTTACCGAACTTCTCAATCAGCGGACCTTCCAGGAACTTATAAACCGGAAGATTCAACTCCTCACCCTTCTTGATGGCATCCTTACAGATGCGCCACTTGTTATAGTTGATGCCATACACCTCGTTGCCGAAATCCTTGGCACGGATAGGGTACAAGGCACAGGAGATTGGCTTCTTGAACTTCGACTTGCCTTCGCGATAAGCACGTTCCAGGGCACAGAGGCAACAATTCGGAATTGTATGTCCATCTCCCAAGTCTTTCAAATCCTGGTAGCAGGTAAACACACAATCCTTACCGTTCACGATGCTCGTTACCAAATCGCCTTCAATATCGGTATAAGCCACACCCTGCTTATCAATGATAGCCTGGGCAGAAGCCGAGAGATCATCCCAAACCACATCGAGCGCATCCTCTATCTCCATGATTTCATCCAGGGTAACAGGAGCTCCCGCATCGCCTTCGATGCAGCACTCACCCTTGCAGGCATCAAGGTCGCAACAGAATTTTTCAGTGATGATATCAGGTGAAACCAACACGTTGCCCACCTGCAGAATACGCAGTTCGTCTTTCTTCATAATGTTTCTTGAGATGAATAAATGTCTTTGAGATAGCCTACCATTGGATAGGCGCAATTCCGTTCTGCTGCAGATACGCATTGCAGCGGGAGAAATGATGATTGCCAAACCATCCGCCACGGTTGGCAGATAATGGCGAAGGATGCACACTTTCCAATATCAGGTGCTTGCTCGTGTCAATGAGTTTTGCCTTGCTCCGGGCATAACCGCCCCAAAGAATAAACACCAGGTGTTCCTTGTCCTTGCTGAGCGCCTGGATAGCAGCATCTGTGAATTGCTCCCAGCCCTTGCGCTGATGGCTCGCTGCCTGATGGGCACGAACGGTAAGGGTGGCGTTGAGCAACAAGACTCCCTGCTTTGCCCAGCGGGTCAAATCGCCCGTGGCTGGCATCGGAGTGCCGAGATCCATCTGAATCTCCTTGAATATATTAATCAATGATGGTGGAAAAGTGATTCCATCTGGCACAGAGAAACTCAACCCCATTGCCTGCCCCGGCTCATGGTATGGATCCTGTCCGATAATCACTACCTTTACATCATCAAAAGGACAGAGATTGAAGGCATTGAAAATCAAACGGCCCGGAGGATAACAGGGCGTACGCAGGTATTCCTCTTTCACGAAGTTTGTGAGGTCAACAAAATACTGCTTGTTGAACTCGTCACCTATATGCTGTCTCCAACTTTCTTCTATCTTTACGTCCATGATGTTTTAAGTTAAAGAAGTCAAGGCTCCAAAAAGCCTTGACTTCCGAAATTATTATTAGTCAATAATCAAGTTCTCACCTGTCATATCAGCTGGCTGCTCCAAGCCCATGATGTGGAGGATAGAAGGAGCAACGTCTGCCAAACGGCCATCCTTAACGGTAGCTGAGTTGTTGTCAGTTACGTAGATGAATGGAACTGGGTTCAAAGAGTGAGCGGTGTTTGGTGTACCGTCCTCGTTGATAGCGTGGTCTGCATTACCGTGGTCAGCGATGATGATAGCCTCATAATCGTTAGCCTTGGCAGCCTCGATAACGTCCTTTACGCAGTTGTCAACAGCATGAACAGCCTTAGCGATAGCGTTGTAGATACCAGTGTGACCTACCATATCACCATTAGCGAAGTTTACAACGATGAAGTCGTACTCCTGAGTGTTGATAGCACCAACCAACTTATCCTTTACCTCGTAAGCGCTCATCTCTGGCTTCAGGTCGTATGTAGCTACCTTTGGAGAAGGAACCAGGATACGGTCCTCGCCCTCGTATGGAGTCTCACGACCACCATTGAAGAAGAATGTTACGTGAGCATACTTCTCTGTCTCTGCAGTGTGGAGCTGCTTCTTGCCCTGAGCGCTCAAGTACTCACCGAGAGTGTTCATTACGTTCTCCTTAGGGAAGAGGATGTGAACACCCTGGAAGCTTGCATCGTATGGAGTCATGCAGTAGTACTGCAAGTCCTTGATGGTGTGCATGCCTTCCTCTGGCATATCCTGCTGAGTCAATACCTGTGTCAACTCCTTGGCACGGTCGTTACGGTAGTTGATGAAGATAACAACATCACCCTCCTGGATAGTACCGTCAACCTTAGAGTTATTGATTGGCTTGATGAACTCGTCAGTTACGTCCTCATCATAGCTCTCCTGCATTGCCTTCACCATATCGTCAGCCTGCTTACCCTTACCCTCAACGAGCAAGTCGTATGCTTCCTTCACACGGTTCCAGCGCTTGTCACGGTCCATAGCATAGAAACGACCTACGATGCTTGCGATGTGTGCATCATTCTTGTCGCAGCAAGCCTGAACCTCCTCGATGAAGCCCTTACCGCTCTTAGGGTCTGTATCACGACCATCCATGAAGCAGTGAACGTATGTCTCCTTCAAACCATATTCCTTACCAATCTCAATCAACTTGAAGAGGTGATCCAAAGAAGAGTGAACACCACCGGTAGAAGTCAAGCCCATCAAGTGGAGCTTCTTACCTGTCTTCTGAGCATAGCTGTAAGCGTTGATGATTTCCTGATTCTTCAAGATGTCACCGCTCTCGCAAGCCTTGTTGATCTTAACGAGGTCCTGATATACCACACGACCAGCACCAATGTTGAGGTGACCTACCTCAGAGTTACCCATCTGACCGTTAGGAAGACCTACGTCCTCGCCACAAGTCTGGAGAGTAGAATGTGCTGAAACTGCTGTCAAATAATCGAGATAAGGAGTTGGAGTCTTGAAGATAACATCACCCTTATCATGCTTACCGATTCCCCATCCGTCGAGAATCATTAAAAGAGCTTTTTTTGCCATAATTACATAAAATAATTTAAAATCGAATTTCTGCCTGCAAAGTTACAACAAAATAGGTGAAGGACAAAATAAATTAAGATAAAAAAACTCCCTTCTTTCAACAAAAAAATATATGGAGACAAGGTTATAAGGGATTTTAACTTTTTTAGTTCATTTTTATTTGGAACATAACATTATTTTTTGTATCTTTGCAACTGATAATATCTTGTTATTATCCCAATGATTATGCAAGAAACGAATAATATATTAGCAATATTAGACAACTACCTCCACGACAATCCTGATGAGATTGCAAAGGAGATGGCAAACGACTTCAGAAAACGAAGAATAGAGAAGAATCTGACACGTGAGCAAGTGGCAGACAAGTCAGGCGTTGCCGTCAGCAACATCACCAGATTCGAACAAAAGGGCCTCATCTCCCTCAAAAATCTGATAGGTATCGCCATAGCTTTGGAATACACCTCAGAAATCAAGAACGTCTTCTCGCAACCCAAGTACTCCACCATGGAGGAGTTGCAACAGATAAAAAGAAACGCTAACAAGAAAAAGGCTTACAGACAATGAAACATATAGAATCTTTAGCCGTGAAATATCACCAGGAGAAAGTCGGCACACTGTCATTGAGTGCCGATGGAAAGGTATGCACCTTCGAGTATGACAATCTGTGGCTGGCATCTGGCTTTAGTATATCTCCGTTGGAATTGCCACTGAAGCCCGGTCTTTTCATTGCCAAAGCCACCCCTTTCAACGGGAACTTTGGCATCTTCGAAGACAGCCTTCCAGATGGATATGGTAGATACCTATTGCATAAAGCCTTGCTAAAAGAGGGCATCAACGACTTTGAGCTATCTGCTCTTGACCGACTGAGCATCGTGGGCAATGGAGGTATGGGCGCATTGACCTACGAACCTACAACTTCTATCCAGACAGGACACGAGATAGAGGACTTTGACCTTTTACAAGCAAAAGCCTTGGAAGTACTGAAGGAGCAACAGGATAATGACGCAGGATTATTATTATATAATAGTGGTAATAGTGGCGGTTGTCGCCCGAAAGCCATTTTCACAAATGAGGATGGTCATTGGTTGGTCAAGTTTCGCCATACCTATGACCCACAAGATATGGGAAAGCAAGAGTATCATTATAATAAGATAGCCAAGCAATGTGGTATCCAAGTACCCGACTTCAAACTGGTAAACAACAAGTATTTTGCCTGCCGTCGCTTCGACATTTCTCCAACAGGCGAACGCATTCACGTAGCCACAGCTGGAGCCTTGCTCAACGTTTCCCTTTCCAACCCCATTCTCGATTATCTCAACCTTTTGGCGCTTACAGGTTATCTTACTCAGAGCCAAGAGGATGTGGAAGAGATGTTCCGCCGTATGGTTTTTAATTACATAATGGACAACAAGGACGATCACTGCAAGAACTTCTCTTTCTTGGTTCAGAAAGAGAGCGATGGCAAATGGCACTGGCATTTAGCTCCTGCCTACGACCTCACCCATTGCACCGAGGGATATAATGGTGAACACGCAACATCTGTAAATGGGACTGGGCATCCGACCGTAGAGGATATGATTGCCGTTGGCGTAAAGAATAAAATGAAGGAAAAGAGATGCCGCGAAATCTACGAAGAGATATCCTTACAGGTTAAGTCTGGTGAGAATATATTGGACTTTTGCAAAAAGATTTCTGAAACAACAAATGTAAAGTTGATAATTTGACGATAACAATATGATTTATACAAGCAAGAAAACCATCATATTTCTGTTCACTATCATGCAGCTAGCCATTCTCTCTAGTTGCATGGACTCAGGATATCGCCTATCCTTCCCTGAGATAGACGACCTTGCCGACGAATACCCAGCACAAGCCAAGGTATTTCTCTCTCGTGCTGACAGCAACGACAACAAAGGCTACTATAAGCTCTTAACAGCCAAGATAGAGTATCAACTCAAAGGTTACATTTATAAAGAAAACTACATAGACGATGCCATCAACATCTTCGTGAACGAAAAGGATGAGCCCCTTCTTGCACGTTCCTTATATTATAAGGGAGCCTCGATACTCAACAACTATCGAGATACCACAAAAGCCATCAAATGGTTCTCACAGGCCATCGCCTACGATAGCAACATGAGAGAAAAGGAGAAGCTGGATATGTACGACATATTGTGTCGCATTACCCACCAAAACATTTACACCGTAGAGTTAGAAGACGAGGCTCGCCAAACCAACAATATCCGCTACCGTGCCTGGGCACTACTCTATCGTGGCATCAACAACCAAGATCAGGAACTTGCCAACCAAGCTTTCGAAGTTGCCAATCAAATCAAAGAGAACAAGGACAGCACCTTGGGTCCCATGTACTATCATTACTTCCAAGCCTTGATGGACAGGGGCAATGTGCCTGATTCCATCTTGATAAGCTATGCAAAGAAAGCGCAAGACAATCACGGGGTAAAATATGACAACAACATCGATTTCTATCGCTTGCTCACAAGAAACAGCGAGGAAACCCATGCCTTCGCCACGCAGCATATCAAAGAAAACTATAGCATAGATCAAGAACGCCTAAATACATGGGGATCCTATTCCTTTGCTTTAGGATATAAGTATTATCTCCCCTTATATTTCCTCTCCCTACAAAAAGGAGATACACTCATGGCAAACCGTGTTGCCCACGAATTACGACAAGAAGCTCCTTTGCTTGTCAAAGACGAAAACTCAGAAAAGGAAAATCAAGTAAAACTGATGTACGAGGGTGGTAACACCCGTTATCGCTATGAAAAGGTTAAGACCTATATATTTGTAGGAATCATCATCGTGCTCATCATTCTCTTGACGATGACTTACCTCTCCATTTCAAGAATCCGAAAGGCTCACCAAACTATTAAAAACTTGCATGAGTCACTGCACCAGTTAAAAGATGTGGAGAACTCTTCGTTATCGGAGCAATGCGAACGATTAAACCACGAAATCACCACCCAGCTTCGCAAACTGAAACGTCGTGACAAGGACATCGAAGAATACAAGGCTCAAATTACCGAGCTCACAGACATCAGCCAAGGCTTGGTATATTATTCGATGACGATACAAAATCAAAACATCAGCCAGATAGGTAAGCAAGGCATCCGACAACTTCTCGCCAGCTTCAAGGTGATAGACGAGAAGTATAGCGAACGATTGGAGAACTACGACTTGAATCCATCACAAAGCCTCTTCTGCATCCTCTACCATATCGGCAAGAGCGATGAGGAAGTGATGCAAATCCTGCAATACTCTCTCTCGAATATCAGGGTAAGAAAGTCGAGAATCAAGAGTGACACTGGAGCAGAGTCGTTCGACGACATCATCAGATAAGCACTCCCATCATTTTTCCGCTATGCTCCATTAAGTTATCGAAGCATTACAAAAAGCTTGTATTTTAAGTTTTTCCTAATCGTAATTCTCTCGCTATCAATACATCTGCACTCACTGACGTGTAATTCCGATTTGGCTATCTCTATCATTTGTATTACCTTTGCATCCGAAATTCTAAACATCAAACGACTATGAGAAGAATAACATTATTATTAGCAGCCATACTCACAGTATGCAGCTTGAATGCTCAGAAAGGCAACAAAAATGAGAAAGTGGTCAATATTGACAAGGTAAACTATCGCATCACCTACAATGGGAAAATGGTACCAGATACCACAACAGTTCCCTACAACTATTGGGAGAGCGAAATGCGACTGGACATCGGTAGCAAGACAACTCATTTCTATGATAGAACCAAGCAAATATCCGATTCTATCATGGATGAACAAGCTAAGACGGGGCAATATGACATGAGTAAAATTCCTAGAGGTGGCAGAATCCATTGGGAATTCTACAAGAACTATCCATCAAAGGGGCAAACCACTTTACTGGATAAAGTCCTTGGTAACTATTACCAATGTACAGAACAATTAGAGGTGCCAAACTGGCAGCTTATCCCAGATAGCACAACTACCATCATTGGCTATAGATGCCTGTTGGCAAAAGCACTCTTCAAAGGCAGAACCTGGTATGCCTGGTACTCAGAAGACATACCTATAAGCGAAGGACCTTGGAAAATTTCCGGACTGCCTGGTCTTGTTCTACTTGCTTACGACCATAACAAACAATACATATTCAATGCTATCGGTATGAGCACATTGAATGGGACCGAAAGCATAACTTTCACGGAAAAGGCAAGAGAGAAAGTAACACAGAAAGAGTTAAGAGAGGCTAAGCATAAATTTGATGGCGCAGAAGCTCTCAAAGCAACAGCGAGAAAAACTGGATTTACGTTTAAGAAATTACCCGAAGGTGCCATCAAGGCTCTAAACCGAAGCAACAAGAGCAACCCTATCGAGCTGGAGTAACTCCAGCTCGATTAACTGATCGTATTCTACACCATAACAACAAACGAACAATATAAGCATGAAAAGATATTTATTCATCACTTGTTTGGTATTCCTTGGAATCATCGGAATATCAGCTAAACTTACAGCGAAAGTAAAGGAGCAACTAAAAGGAAAGCAAAATAAAACAGATAACATTTTAGTTTACTCTTCGCTAGTTTTATCGTCTATTAAAAAGCTATAAATATCTACATTTTTTTTGCAGAGTGCCACAAAAAGTGTAACTTTGCAAGCAGATTAACAGATAAAGGCAGAATTATGAAGAAAATCATCTTAGCTTTAGCAACCTTGCTCTTTATGGGAAGTGCTGCAACAAAAGCACAAGTCACAAAAGTCACTGTGCGCTCTATCTCGGGAAACAGTAAGGAGGAAGTCGAGAACATCGACAACGCCAAGTATCGCATTACCTATGAGGGGAAATGGGTGAACAATCCTTCCATCAAGCCCTTCATCTACACGGATAGCGAGATGCGCCTCGACATTGGTGAAAAGGCGACCAGCTTCTATGACAGAACGAAACAGGTAAAGGATTCACTCATGGACGAAAAAGCCAAGACTGGCAATTTCGACTTCTCCGATTTACCTAAAGGTGGAAGATTCCCGTTCTCCTACTACAAGAACTATCCATCTACTGGCAAATCCATCCAATTGGAATCTGTCGGCACTACAGATTACAAATGCACAGAGAACGTGGAGACACCCGACTGGCAACTCATCCCCGACAGCGCAACAACCATCATCGGCTATCATTGCCAACTAGCCAAGACCAACTTCAAGGGAAGAACTTGGTATGCATGGTACGCCGAAGACATTCCTTTGCCAGAAGGTCCTTGGAAGCTGATTGGACTGCCGGGCTTGACACTGAAAGCATACGATGAAAACAAAGAATATTCATTCACAGCCATCGGCATGAGTACGTTGACAGCACCAACACCTATCACGTTCCCCAAGGCTAAGAGAGAAGAGATTAGCCAAAAAGACCTCAGAGAATTCAAAGAGAAGTTTACGCCTGGAATGGTGTTGGAAACATTAAACATTAAGAACATAAAAATACAGGACGAAAAGGGCAACCCAATTGACATGAAGAAATTCATGAACAAGAAGAATGTCTTCAATCCGATTGAACTTCAATAATAAATGAAGAGAATAATTATCAGTTTTATCGCTTTCTTTCTCTTGTTCTGCATCCCAATGGCGATGCAGAGCAAGAGAAACACTCCTATCTTACTCGATGACGACAACACTGCTACAGGGATTCATGGTTATGTAGAAGATTCATTGACCCATAACCGTCTAGCCAACGTCTCCATCACGCTGCTCCGCAATGGAAAGCCCTTGAAGTTTACAAGAACAAAGGAGGACGGAACCTTCGTGCTCCCTATCACAGAAAAGCAAGCCAACGACAAACTGCAGGCCACGTTTATGGGGTATAAAAAGACAAAAACATCGATTTCATCGGGAAAAGAAACCATTATCAGTATGGCTTCAACAGCTTTTGTCTTGAAGGAAGTACAAGTAAAAGGCTCTCGCATCACGGGTCGGGATACCATTTCTTTCGACCTCACCCGCTTTGCCAACGAACGAGATAACTCCCTGAAAGATGTACTGAAAAAGCTGCCAGGCGTGGATATAGAGAAGAATGGCCGTATCAACTACAATGGTAAGCCCATCAATCGATTCACTGTGGAAGGTCTCGACCTGACCGGTGGCAAATATAACCAACTAGAGGAGAACATCAAGGCAAAAGATGTGAAAAAGGCCGAAGTCATCGAGCATGACCAGCCTATCAAGGCACTCCAAAACAAGACCTTTACGGATAATGTAGCGATGAACATCGCCCTGAAGGATAGTGCCCGCGACAAACTGATGCCCACCCTCAAGCCTTACATGCTCGTAGGGCATCCGTCCCACGTAGGCGGAAGCATCAATATCATGCAAATTGGCAAGAAGAAACAGATGATGTATGATGCAGAATACGACAGAACAGGCAAAAATCTCGGCTATGCACTTAACCAACTCGCATCTTACAGCAATCGTCTGGCTCCTGCCTCCCTTCCATCATGGATATCAGTACCATCGCTTGACGCTCCTATCGACGAAGAACGCCTGCGCTTCAATACCTCGCAAAAATACTCCATCAACCATATCAAGAAGAATAAGGACGATGCAGAGACTCGCATAGAAGCCAACTATCTTCGTACGGTAACCCGACAAGAGCGAGAGAACATGAGTATCTACGACCTCGGCGGCGAAGCTCCCATAGTTACCACGGAGCACAACCACAAGACGATGATCAGCGATGCCTTCAATCTGCAATGGGAGAACAAGGTAAACAAGACTGAGCATTATGGCAACGAGAGCATCAGCCTCAGCGCAGCACAAAACGATGGTTTGTCAAACATCAACGACACGCTTACCCAACGTGTCCGCATCCCAAAGCTCGACCTCTCGGCAAGTATCTACCGCCTCTTCGTCTTCAAGAAAAGTCAGCTCTCTTGGCGTAGCACTGCCGACTATCACCATGGTGTGGCGGACCTTTACGTTAACGACGAGCGCAATCGCATCCGCACCAACCTTTGGCATACAGCACACGCCTTACAGTGGATGAGGAATCGCTACCACTGGACACAGGAATATAGAATGAGTATCGACCTCAACAACATCTATGCGAAATATCAGAAAAGAAGCGATGAAATCGGCAAAAACAACGGATTCATCGAAAACAGTCACGATGAAATCGGCAAAAACAGTCTTAACATCACAGGGAAGTTCACCCCTTACTGGCAATACAAGACCGAGACGTTCCGTATGTCGTTCTCTCCCGATTTCATCTGGGAACGCTTCACCTATCCACAGAAAACTCTACTTACCATATCACCCTACCTTTACTTATATAAGAAATTGGATTTCCGTAGAGAGTTGACTATCTACACAGGATACAGTACAGGAACAGGCAATGCCACCAACTACGCCATGAAGCAATATCGTCAAAGTTATCGCTCTTGGTACACTTCGAGCGACATCATTCCGATAACTTGCTCTCTTTATGGCAAGTTGAGTTACGACTACAAGCGCCCTATCAAGGAAATCTTCTTCAGCGCATCGGTCAATGCCAGCAAAAACTGGATGAACACGGCATCCGACCTACGCATCGAGGATGGCAAATACTATACCTCATTATATAAGCAGGACAGCAAGAGCAACAATCTAGGAGCATCACTCTACATATCGAAGGGCTTCTACGACCTGCATCTGAAAACCCGCCTAGAGGGCAGTTACAACTACAGCAAGGGTGAGCAATACAGCAGCGGCAAAGCCATCAGCTACACCGCCGACAACTATACAGTGAAGCCTAGCATCGACTTCTCGCCGTCCTGGTGTGCCTTTAGCTATGAGGGAGAATTCTCTTTTTACAACTCGAAACGTCAAAAAATGGCGAAGTCATCGTTATTTAATTGGCGCCAAAGCGTATCTGCCACCGCTACCATCAGCCATGTGGACCTCTCCTTCTCGCTCGTACATTATCAAAATGAGCTGCAAGAGGGCAACCACCTTAACACCCTCCTTGGCGATGCATCGGCAGTTTGGAGAATGAAAAAGCTCCGCCTTTCAGCAGAGCTTCGAAACCTTTTCAACAAGAAGAACTATATGGAAACCATCTATAGCGGCATCAGTACATTGACCGACAGCTATCATCTTCGCCCCCGCGAACTGATGATTTCCGCCCAGTATTCCTTCTAAACAAGAACTCCCATCTCAGAAAAGAGACGGGAGTTCTTTGCTTTTGAGGATAGGAAAATAGGTGCCGCGAAATTTATAAAGAAATAACTTTACAGACCAAATGAGGTGAAAAATATCTCTTAAGGAAAGATTTTATTTCCCTTAAGGAAAAATATATTTTCCCTTAAGGAAAAAAATAAATATCCTTAAGGGAAAATTTTCAATCTCTTCTTCCCCCATTTTACGGGAGTTTCTTCTAGATTATCTCTTTCTAGAATATTATTTACATAGACTACTTCTGCTTCAGATAGTTCATCTGAACATTAGGAGCGCAGGCATTGCTTGTCTTCTCGGTGTATTCAGATACCTTCAATGTAGCAGTACCCTTGATGTTCTCTACGTCACTACCTACCTTGAAGAGATAGTTACCTGCATCTACCTTCCACTGGCTGTTGGCCTCATCGAAGCTGGCAAGATCGCGCTTTTCAAGTATCATCTTCAAAGTCTGACTCTCACCTGGATTCAGCAACTTGGTCTTGCCGAAGGTCTTGAGTTCCTTGGCTGGCTTCTCGTAAGCACCCTTAGGAGCGGTGACATAAACCTCAGCAACTTCCTTGCCGGCAACCTTACCGGTATTCTTGATGGTTACGCTAACCTCAATGTTATTGCCTTTTGCCTTAACAGATGGCTTGCCAAACTCGAAGGTAGTATAGCTCAAACCATAACCGAACGGATAAGCCACATTCTTATTGAAGGTGTCGAAGTAGCGATAACCTACATAGATATCCTCCTCGTGGTTGCTATAATCGTAACCCTTGATGTTACCCTTACTCCAATCCTGCAGGTTCTTGTAGGTGTACATATCGTAATCCTTGGCGAAGTTGGCAGTAGATGGATGATCGGTAGCAGCGATAGGCCAGGTCATGGTCAACTTACCCGATGGATTCACCTTACCGGTCAGGATATCAGCTACAGAGTTACCACCCTCGATACCTGGCTGCCAAGCTACGAGAATAGCATCCACACGGTCTCTCCAGCTGGCTGTCTCCATCACAGAACCAGAGTTGATGATCACAATCACCTTCTTGCCCTTGGCATGGAAAGCATCAGATACACGGAAAATCATATCCTGCTCTATCTGACTGAGGTTGAACTCACCATTGATCTGGCGATCCATTCCCTCACCTGCCTGACGGCCGATGGTGATGATGGCAGCGTCTGCCTTTGGCTCCTCGCTGGCTACACAGCGCTCAGTAATCTCGATTTCATCGAGCTTTGGCTGACCCTGATCCAGGAACCACATCATCGGATTCTTGTCTGCCTTCAACTTAGCCTTGGCATACTTCACATAATTCTGATAGATTTCCGTAAGCTGAGGAGTAGTTGCTACACCGATATTCTTCAAACCGGTAACCATATCCACAGAATAGCCTACATTAACGGCTCCACTGCCAAGACCACCCGACATGAAGTCGTAAGAGTTGACGCCGAAGAGCGCTACGGTCTTCAAACCCTGGATAGGAAGAGCGGCATCATTCTTCAGGAGCACCATACCCTCGGTAGAACTCTGACGGGTGATGGCTGCATGAGCCTTCAAGTCTGGCTCACCACTATATTTATATCCCTTGAATCGAGGAGTCTTCACGATATATTCGAGCATACGGCGAACATTGCGATCCACATCCTTGATATCCAACTTGCCATTCTTTACTGCATCAACAATATCCTGTACCTGTGCTGGATAACCCGGCATCATCAGGTCGTTGCCTGCCTCAACTTCCTGTTCCAGCGGAAGGTCGGCACGCTTACCAATCCAGTCGGTCTCCACGATTCCCTTGTATCCCCAGTCGTTGCGGAGAATATCGGTAAGGAGTTCCTTGTTGCCCTGGGCATAAACACCGTTAATCTTGTTATAGGCAGACATGATAGTCCAAGGATTGCTCTTGCGAACCATCATCTCGAAACCCTTCAGATACAACTCACGGAGAGCACGCTGGCTCAATCGCTCATCCACCTTGGTACGGTCAGTTTCCTGGGAGTTTACGGCAAAGTGCTTGGCACTCACGCCCACGCCCTGACTCTGCACACCCTGTACAAAGGCGGTTCCGATAAGACCCGTTACGATTGGGTCTTCTGAATAATACTCAAAGTTACGACCACAGAGCGGATTGCGATGCAGGTTCATACCCGGTCCGAGCACAACATCACAGCCATACTCCAGGGTTTCGTTACCGATAGCCTCACCCACCTTTCGCACCAGGTCGGTGTTCCAGGTAGAAGCCAGACAGGTTCCGATTGGGAAACCGGTAGCAAAATAGCTACGGCTGTCACCTTCGCGATGAGCATCGATATGAACACCGGCAGGACCATCACACTGAACGGTAGTAGGAATGCCGAGACGAGGGATGGCTACAGTAGTACCCGCAGCACCCGGCACGAACTTCTTCTGATGTCCGAGCATAGCACCGCTGCCCACGAATCCATCGTTACCACCGCCCACCAGCATCTGGGCTTTTTCTTCCAAGGTCATCGCCTTGATTACTTCATCGATGTTGTTGGCATTCAATTTTGGTGCAGATTGCGCCATCATTGTAGTTGCCATTGCTCCTGCCGCAACGGTAAGAGCCAATTTCTTGTAGTTCATCATTTTGTCGTTTATTTAGTTAGTTATTATTATTCTGTTCTTTTAGTCGTTTCATCAGTTCCATGCAGTCCCTGAGAATACTGCATTTCTTCAAAAACTTGCTGCAAATATAATAAAATAAGGTGGAAACACCAAGCATTTCCACCTTTTTCTTCTCTATTTCTATCAGATTATTCCCGGATTTAACAAAAGATATAGTAAGAGAATAACATACTATACATATCCCAGACTAAGACTAGTCCTGATATTTAATCTGGAAGTAATCGAGCAGACGCTTATAGAAGTCCTGTGCAGTAAGACAAGTATCCATCAGATAGCCTTTAATGTGATTCCACTCGTGCAATCCTCTATAATAAAACATCTTCAACTCATCTGTAATGATAAACGGAACGATACCATTGCTTAGGCACTCCTTGAACATGATCAAGCGCCCCACCCTTCCATTACCGTCTTGGAAAGGATGAATAGACTCAAAGCGTTGATGGAAATCGATAATATCCTCCAGCGTTTTTACTTTCTTGGCATTATACTCCTTCAGCAACCTTACCATTTCCTTATGTACCATTTTCGGTTCACAAGTATCTATGCCCCCCACTTCATTTGGAAATCGCTTGTAATCTCCCACCACAAACCAATCTTTGGTGCTATCAGAAGTTCCAGACTTGAGGATAAGATGAAGTTTCTTGATGAAGTCTTCGGTCAACTTCTCATCAGCCTGCTCGATAATCAAATCGATACACCTGAAGTGATTGGTTGTCTCAATGATATCATCCACCCTTACACTTTGGTCCGTAATGCCTATCGTATTGGTTTCAAAAATAAAACGAGTCTGCTCATGCGACAACCTGCTTCCTTCGATATGATTGGAATTATAGGTTAAGTCTATTTGAGTACGATGATAAATGCCTCCTTTCAGCTTCATATTCTTCTGCTCCCGAAGGATAGAAAGAAGTGGAGAAACCTGTAGCTTCTTGGATTTACGCATAGGCAAGGTTGCATCGGCAGGAATATTCCATGTCTTTCCCACCAACACTACTCCCTCAATTTTCCCGGAAGCACAATAATTACGCGCAGTTCGTTCTGATACCCCATACTTCTGCGCAAACTCTTTCACTGATATATAATCCATATTTTATCGGCAAGTTTACGTTTGTATTTCGACTGCAAATATAATACTTTTTGCCGATAACGGCAAGAAAACAACGAAAAAAAGCAATCATCATCCCTCTTTTTTGCCGATAACGGCAAGAAAAACGCCCAACTGCTGATGTGCGACCACATATCAGCAGTTGGGCGGTTTTAAATATATATTGCGATAACTTACTTCGCTGTATCCTTTGAACTTCTCTTATCACGGCGATAACTGCGATAATCATCCAGCGGAATCTCAATATCAGGTTCCACCAGCTCACCCTCACGTGGCAAGGCAAACTTCTGATACTTGATGTTCAGACCACGCTCTATCCACATACTCTCATAATAGGTCTGGATAGAGAGAATCTTACGGGTTTCCTCATCGATACCCTCCTGATGATAGAGGTCCTCGGTGCGGAAGAGTACAGGCAGATGGTTGCCATCCACCATATAAGTGGTATAGGTGAAGAGGAAGTTGGAGTCCGTCTTCAGATGGATGATACCGCCATCCACGAGGAAGTGGCGATAACGGTTCATGAAATATGTAGATGTAAGACGCTTGCGAGGATTCTTCATCTGCGGGTCAGAGAAGGTGAGCCAGATTTCCTGCACCTCATCTTCGGCAAAGAAGCGGTCGATAATCTCGATGTTGGTACGGAGGAAAGCCACGTTCTTCTGTCCTTCCTCTATCGCCTTCTTGGCACCGGTCCACATTCGTGCACCCTTGATATCCACACCGATGAAGTTCATCTCTGGATAGAGCTTGGCAAGTTCCACAGTATATTCACCTTTGCCGCATCCCAACTCCAGCACGATAGGATTATCATTGTGGAAATACATCTCACGCCACTTGCCCTTCATATCGAAAGGCACGTCATCTACTACACTATATGGATACTGGAACACGTTCTCGAAACGCTCCATATCCGCAAACTTAGCTAATTTACCTTTGCTCATTGATTCTTTTTTTCTTCGTTTGGGTACAAAGGTAATCATTTACCGATAATTATACAAATCGTATAATAGAAATTGTATAATATTAACGTAAAAAGAATCGCCAGAAAGCTATTCCGCCTGAATACCGAAGTACTCGTTGAGTTCGGCGATGGCAGCGCCATCAGCATTCGGAAGATCCTTCACCAACTTGCCTTTCTCCAGTAGAAGGATGCGAGAGGAGATGTCGGCAATGAAGTTGAGGTTATGGCTGGAGATGATGACCGTGGTGCCCTGCTCCTTGCAGATGCGCTGAATCATGTGGGCGATAGTCATCTGAGAAGAAGGATCAAGATAGTTGAATGGCTCATCCAGAAGAAGGACCTTCGGATTGATGATCATCGCTCCAATGATGCCAATCTTCTGTCGGTTGCCCTGAGAGAAATCACGGAGATACTTCTTGGTTCCCATGATTTCATCGTGCATAAAGCCCTCAAACTGCGCCAGTCGCTCCTGCAAGGTCTCATCGTCGATGTTATAGACATCAGCAATGAAATCGAAGTACTCCTCAGGGGTGAGGAAGTCGATGAGGAATCTGCCGTCGATGTAACTGCCGGTATATTCCTTCCAGGTTTCACTCTCGTTCACCTTCTGTCCATTGCTTTCCACGAAACCATCATCTGCCTGAATCAGGTCGAGAATCAGACGAAGCAAGGTAGTCTTGCCCGCACCATTATTACCTACGAGTCCTATCAACTCGCCCTTTGCAACACCCAGATTATCAATATCGAGTACGGTATTGCCATTATATATCTTCTTGAGATTCTGAATCTTGATCATTTTACTTTGAATTTTGAACATTGAACATTAAACTTTATGATTAGTAAAGCTATTGAATTCTTCACTCTTCACTTTTCGTTCTTCACTTAACTCATGAACTTCTCCATGCGCTTATACTTGTTCTTCTCGAAGATGGCAGCAATCTTGGCGATGAACCATTTATGGATGGCGATGCTGATGACTGCCAGCGCTACACAGGTAATAAACCATGCCGTCTCGCCAAAGAAATGATAGATGGCAGCGACGCCAGCCAGCGGGAAGAGGAAGGCGATGGAATAAATATTGATCTTCAGATTCGCTCCCTGCATGCTGAACATGGAAGTCTGGAATATCTCCAGACGGGAAGAGAAGAGTGCCGTAGGCAGATTGAAGAGATTGATGAATACTGCCAGACAGAAACCGCTGATAAGCACCTGGATTCCGATTCCTGCATGCAGGAAAAGGAACGGAAGGGTGAGCAACAAGGCTATCGCACTCACTACCATATAATAATAGAAGCAATTCTGCAGCATCTGCTTCACCTTTACCGGCTTGGTCATCAAACCATGGAAGAAGTTTGCCTCAATACCAAAGGTCCATTGCGACAATACCACCGATGGCAGCAGGATGGCACCTGCCACATAGAGGGTAGTCATAGCCACCTTATCCCCCATTTCCTGTCCCGGCTCTAAAGGCATCAGGGCGAAAAGATAGGCATCGAAGAGGAAGATGGCGGTAATCATAATCACCATCGTACGGACACGCTTTGCTCTCAATGTGCCGATATATTGCAGACTGAAGAGGTTGACATGACTGAATCCACGGAACTTGGAAACCTTCTGTTTCTGCTCGTTATAAATCTTTTCGTGATAGAGATAGGCGGTAAGTCCGGTGAATACCGCTCCAGCAAGGAAAAAGAGACCTATCCATCCCATCCATACCGGGAAGAAGGAAGCCACAAACATATATCCTATCAGCACGGCAAACATTCCCATCCATCCTAATATCAAGGGCCATTTCAGAATCCACTCAGTAGCCTTGCGGTAACAGGTGATATAGATGCCGTTGACAAAAGAGAACCCCAGGAACAGGAAGAAGCTGGCTACAGCCTCACTTGCCGGCAGAAGATAGATGAACACCGGAAGCGTAAGCACCGGAAGCACATAGTTCCAGAAGCTCACGAGATTGGTAGTGAGCAGGAACTTGTTCCAGACTTTCTCTGGCACAGGGCGCGACTTCACATAATCATCCATTGCTGTAATATCCCGCTTCATCACCATCTTCATGATGATGTCAGGAATCAGCATGCCGATTACGATGCCTGCACCCAACAATGCCGGCATCTCTTCTCCCTTCAGTTCTCCTCCACTCTCGGTGAAACCCTGGTAGAAGCCCACGCCCACCATCACATACAGGAAGATGATGTAGCACGCCACGAAGGCATCTCTCTTGCGGAAGTTACGGCGCTGTTGCAGCCACCATAACCTTAACAGTAATTTCAACATAATTCTTTCATTTCATTGGTTTATGGATGCAAAGATAAACAAAAAAACGCAGAAAACAATAACAAAAAGAAAGAAATAACATAAAAATAACATGAGATAAAAAGAAAAAGATATCCGATACTACAAAAAGAAAAACAGCACCTTCCTCTCGAAGATGCTGCTCACTTTCTAAACTAACATTAACTAAATGTATCAACTATTCATCAAAACTATTAAAAACCTAAAGCCTATGTTTATGCCTGATTGCCCGAAAAAGGCGGATTACTCATCCGTCTTTACTGGCAAGATATTATCATCCTCATCATAGAAGAGAGGAGCCACCTTTACGCTGCGAAGCCAGGTTGTATCATTTGATGGCACGCAGTCGTGATGGAACAGATACCACTGTCCCTTGTACTCACAGATGCTATGATGGGTTGTCCAACCTACTACTGGCTCCAGGATAACACCCTTATAAGTAAATGGTCCATAAGGATTATCACCTACTGCATAGCAGAGATAATGAGTATCACCGGTAGAGTAGCTGAAATAATACTTGCCCTTGTACTTGTGCATCCAGCTAGCCTCGAAGAAGCGATGAGGATCATCGGCTGGCAACACCTTACCCTCCTCGTCAACGATGACAACAGGCTTTGGCATTTCTGCAAACTGCTGCACATCATCAGTCATCATGGCTACACGAGATGGTAACGGATTCTCCTTGCCCTCTGGAAGATGCTCATCCTTCAGTGCCTTGTTGTCCTTGTACCACTGAAGCTGACCGCCCCAGATACCACCGAAGTAGCAGTAAATCTTGCCATCATCATCCTTGAACACACAAGGGTCGATGCTGTATGACTTGCGGATAGGGTCGGCATTCGGAACGAAAGGACCTTCAGGCTTATCAGCCACAGCCACACCGAGATGAAACACGCCATTATAATCCTTGGCAGAGAAGATGAGATAGTACTTGCCATCCTTCTCTACTACATCGTTGTCCCACATCTGCTTCTCAGCCCATGGCACATCCTTCACATCGAGAATCACACCATGATCGGTTACTTCACCCTCCATCACGTCGTCCATAGAGAGAACGTGATAGTCTTTCATCTGGAAGTGACCGCCATCATCGTCGAAGCTTTCGCCGCTATCCCAGTCATGAGATGGGTAAACATACAGGCGACCGTTAAACACATTGGCAGATGGATCTGCCATATAATCCTTAGGGAACAAATATCTTGCTTTCATTGTTATCTTATATTTAAAGAGATTGATGATATTATCTTAAGAGATTCTATTTGAAGAAATCTTATTTAAAGAGATTGACGATTTCCTTCACCACAGGCTTCACCTCGTTGTTGCGGTCGATGAGCAGCGGATAGTTGGTTCTGCCTGGGATAGGCCAGCCATTCAACCAAGAGTGACCATCGTTGACACCCCAGAAGGTAACACGACTGATGACATCCTTGTGACGCTCTACAATCTTGAAGAGATCGAGATAACGCTGGTTGAAGAGTTTCTGTGCCTTCTTGTTAAGTCCCTTCACGTATGGATTGTACTTCTTCTGAAGTTCAAACTTCTGACTGATTTCCGCACCGCCGAATCCTTCCGGATTAGGAAGCATGTTCATATCCAGCTCAGTCAGCATCACCTTGACACCTTGACCTGCAAAAGCCTCGATGCTCTTCTCATACTCAGCATAATCAGGATAATCAAAACCATTGTGGCTCTGCATACCTACAGCATCGATGCGGAGACCCTTCGCCTTCAAATCGCGAACCAGCTTGCAGATAGCCTCTCGCTTAGCTGGCTTCGAAGTAGAATAATCATTATAGTAAAGCTCTACGTTAGGATCAGCCTCATGCGCAAAGCGGAAAGCCAGTTCGATGAACTCCGGACCGATAATCTTATAATATAGAGACTTGCGGTAAGAGCCATCATCCTCAAAAGCCTCGTTCACTACGTCCCATCCCTTTACTCTACCTTTATAATGAGTAACCACATTCATGATGTGATTATACATTCTGCCGATGAGCACTTCACGGCTTACCAGATTACCCTTATCATCGGTAAACATCCACTTAGGTGGCTGAGAATGCCAAACCAGGCAATGACCTATCAAGGTCTTGCCGTTCTTCTCAGCCCAGTCAGCCAGCTTATCGCCATCGGTGAAATCAAAGCGATTCACCTCCGGATGATTTTCCTCGCCCTTCATACAGTTCTCGGCAACTACCTGGTTAAACTGTTTCTTCACTACTTCCTCACCTGCCGGGTCTTGTCCGTCTGTCAGAGAAGTATTAACGGCAGCACCCACCAGGAAGTACTTGCCCATGGCCTCCTGGAATGTTGGGATTGTCGTATTATTATTGCCTTTCTGTGCAAAAGCTGCAGAAGCAAGCATCAAGCCCAAGGCTAAAGTTGAAATTTTCTTCATGTCTAATTTATATTTTTCTTAATTTTAAATGTTACTTTCCTTGTTTGTGTCGAGCCTCGATCTTCTTGTTGATATCATCGATAACCGCATCTGTCAACTCATACTTCGAGATAATGAAGATGGCGAGCAGCAACAAGGCAGCAGGAATGACACATACCAACCAGAGAATACCCTCCTGAGCCTCAGGAGTCTGCTCCACGGCCTTCGGATTGTAAGCCACGTAAGCAAGGATGGCTGGAGCCACCACACTACCCAAGGTCATACCCGCCTTGAAGAAGATGCCCGTCAAGGCATTCACGATACCTGCTATACGCTTGCCACTCTTATACTCTCCATAAGAGATAACCTCAGGAACAAGAGCCCACATATAACCCGTAGCTACAATAACACCCGTTGACTTAACAAACTGGGCGATATAGACGAGCATCATACTTGGCTGCTCCATCTTTGCTACCAGATAAAGGAATGCCATACCTACGATGGCGATGCCCAGGAACACATAGAACATGTTCTTCTTGCCGATTGCCTTCTTGATCATAGGCACCAGTGGCATGAAGATGAACGATGGTGCCGAACCCAAACCCATGAAGATGGAAAGCTGCTCGGAGGTTCCGTGAAGGTTGCTGTTCATGAAGTAAGCTCCTGCCGCATTGCCGATAGACATCATGGCGAAGGCGGTGATGAAGAAGAAGGCTATGATACGCAAAGGACGGTTGTGGAAAAATTCCATCCAAAGGTCGCTTATCTTCACATTGGCACTCTCCTCGGCATTCATTACCACACGCTCCTTACACTGTGAGAAACAGAAGAGGAGCAACAACAAACCAATGACGGCATAGATGGTCATGGTGGTAAACCAAGCCACCGGATCCTTAGGCAAACCATCCGACTGCTGGTCGGTAAAGTATGCGATGAGCAATGGAAGGCCTGAGCCTACAGCCAAACCGCCACAATTTGCCATAAACATACGAACTGACGTCAACACCGTGATTTCATCGGTATCACGAGTCAGCGATGAGTTCAAGGCTCCATAAGGTACATTGATAAATGTATAGAGCAATGTCATGGCAATGTATGTGATATAGGCATAGAGCAGGGATGGTGCAAAGCCATTCCAGAAGCAGAGGATGGCAAAGCCCGAAAGTGGGATTCCTACGAATACCAGATAAGAGCGATACTTACCCAACTTAGGATTGTGCTTATCTATAAGGGCACCTACAATAGGGTCCCAAATCACATTTGCAACATTTCCTACCGTAAACATCACGGAAACGTCAACTGCATCGAGTCCATAGATATCGGTATAGAAGAACAACAAGTACATACATGTTGTCTGGAAGATGAGGTTTTGTGCCAAGTCACCAGATCCGAATCCGATGCGCTGCAGCCAACTCAGTTTGTAGAATCCCTGGGATTCCTGTGAATTCTTTTCCATATCTTTATTCTTTTATTTCAATTTTTCTGCGGCAAACTTGCCCATAGCTTCATATCCCTTAGGGTTGAGATGCAACCAGTCGTCTGAATATTCAGCCTTCAGGCGCTGAGGGTCTTTCGGGTCGCGGGTTAATTCATCGAAATCGATGACCTCATCAAAGGCACCGCTCTTTCTAATCCATTCGTTCACGGTTTGGCGCATTGCCTCATGCCAGAAAGAATACCATCCGTTGCCCTTGGTTGGAGTGATAGTTCCGCCATATACCTTGATGCCCTTTGCCTTGGCTTTTGCTATCAGCACCTTGTAGCAGGCAATCAGGGTATCTGTCATGTGCTCATAATTTCCGCCACAGCAGCCGATGTCGTTGGTTCCCTCAAAGATGATGAGCTTATCCACACCTGTCTGTCCCAGGATGTCACGGTCGAAACGCTTCATGGCAGGTTCACTCAATCCGCCTTGCACCACGCAGTTGCCGCCGATACCGAGATTCAACACACCGTATGGCTTCTCTGCATTCAGGGCATCCGAGAGGAAATCGGTCCAACGGTTCTGATGGTTGGTAGTACTTCCACGGCCATCGGTGATAGAGTTTCCGAGGATAGCCACCACAGGGGTAGCCTTATCGGTCTTCACATCAATGGCTGAAAGATTATACCAGTGATCCACCTCCTCGCCATCATCAAAACTCTTATCCATCGGTTTAGGAGTACGATGCAAACCGTTTACTATATAAGATGTGGTACGTGAACCACGATGGGATGTTGCATTCACTGGAGTCTGCTTGCCATAGTCGATGGTAATCGTGAGGCGCTGTCCACTCTTCAAGGCATATTTCAAATCATCTGAGAAGATAGCCTTGCCAGGAGCAATGGTTACATTCTTCTTGCCATTAAACTTGAGATACTTCACGGTCTTACCATTCACAAACCAGTTGCTGTCCTTATCGGTATCTGCAATATACACCGATTTGATTTCCACCGGTTCCTTGCTCTGCTCGTTGCTGAGCTTCACTCTGAGTTCATTTCCGCCAAAGGATACATGAACCACCTGTCGGCAAGAGCGGTTGCTCAAGCTTTCCTTAGGCATATCTCCTTTGCCAGTCCATTCCACTGCAGTAGCCCAAGAGCCTTTCCACACCTTCTGAGCGAAAGCTACAGAACTTGACGCAGCCAATACGAGCGCCAAAGATAAGATTTTTATTGCTTGTTTATTCATTGTTATTATGATGCTTTTAATGTTTCTATTGTTGTTGACGATGCAAATTTACTAATAAGTTATGAAATAACAGGTATTTTATAGTTACCATTACTTTTCTATTTGTTTCATACTCACAAAAAAGACACAAAAAGATAAAGAAACAAAAAGAAACGAAACATATTGTTACATTAGAATTTGTTTCTTCCATTGTTTTTTGTTACTTTTGCAGCCATAATAACCTATTTAAATAAGAAACGGACAAAAAATATGAAGCATATCAGACATTGCCTCACGGCACTCTTCGCTATCGCCTTATCGCTTATGGTATGGGCCGACAGTGGTGAACTCTTCACTTCGGGCAAGCTATCCAGTTCGCTTATCAACTGTATAGTGCAAGACAAGTATGGCTATATCTGGGTGGGCACGGAATACGGACTCAGCAAGTTCGACGGCTACCGCTTTACCAACTATCTGCACAACGAAGAAGACACAACCTCCATCACCGACAATATTATCTCCGACCTTCTGGTAGATAAGAAAGGTAACCTCTGGATTGGTTGCGCCAAGGGACTGATGCGCTATAATTATGAGACGAACAATTTCTCCCGTCTCCAGTTTCCTGATGGCAGAAAGCCACGCATCTATTCGATGGTAGAAAGCCATCGCGGCGATATCCTGCTGGGCACGGCAGGTTACGGTCTCTACTCCGTGAAGAACATCGGCATAGAGAAAACGGCAAACAACAGATTCACCATCAAATGGGAGAGAGCATACACCGAGCGCGACTCGGATGTATTCTTCACCCATATCTACGAAGACAAGCACCATTATCTCTGGCAGAGCAGTCACCTGTCAACCTTCACCCGATTCATCGAGCAGCAAGGCAAGGTGCAGCGCAAAGACTTCAAATCGCCATACGGAGCCCCTGTGGCATTCATCCAGCATCGCCCGCAAGCCATGCTCATCGTCTGCATGTATGGCATCATCTACTATGACTATCGCACGGGACGTATAGCCGATGCCGGCTACGACCTGGGTACTTTCAAGAATCATGTAACCATCAACAATGCCACCTTCGACCACGAGGGCAACCTCTATATCAGCACCTCTGAACATGGAGCCCTGATCATCAAGAAGGGAAGCAACAAGGTGGAACAGCTGGAAAACAGCAACAGCAATTTCAATCTTTCCACCGCCTTCGTCAACGATATCATCGAAGACAAGGACAACAACCTCTGGATAGGCTGTTACAAGAAAGGTCTCTATCTGCTCAACCAGCGCCAGCAAGCCTTCAGCAGCTGGAGTTTCTCGGCACAGAACTACATCATCGGCAGCAGCGTTTCTTCCATCGCCCCTGGCGAGAATGGCGAAACATGGTGTACGGTGCAAAACAGTGGCGTATTCTGTTTTGATGCTTCAGGAAAGATTATCGCCCACCCTACCTCGCCAGCAGGCACCTGCATCATCTACAAAGACCGCCGGGGTGCATACTGGATCAGCAACGGAAGTGCGCTCTACAGCTACAATCCGCATACGGGAGCCTATCAGGAAAAGCTCACCTTTACCAGCGCAGGTATCTACTGCATGACAGATGACAACCAGGGCAATCTCTATATCTCTGTATATAGCAAGGGCCTATATATATATAATGTGGAAAGCGGAAAGGTTACCGTACTCAATATGCGACAGAGAGGAAACAAGGGATTCCTCTGCAACGACTGGGTGCGCAGCATGGCATTCGACCATACCGGTCATCTGTGGATCGGTACTTCAAATGGCGTTTCCTGCCTCAACACGAAGACACTCAGCTTCAAGGACTTCGGATGGAATAACATTCTGAAAGACAGACAGGCGAATGGCATCTGCGAAGGAAAGAACGGCGATATGATTATCGGAACGGAAGAAGGACTCTATCTTTTCGACCGAAAGAACAACAAGACCCTTGCTCTCCCTCACGCCGAAGTTCTGAAGGGAAAGCAGGTGTGCAGCATCATCAAAGACCATCAGGGCGACTTGTGGATAAGCACCACCATGGGCATCTGGCAGTATGACCAGAAGAACAGACTGTTTATCGGGCACATCAATGGCAACGGACTCACCACCCGTGAATACGTGCTGGGTTCCTCCATGCATACCGCCAGCGACCTCATCGCCTTCGGAACAAGCGACGGCATCACCACCTTCTACCCGGAAAGAGTGAGAGCCAAGAAGATGGAACTGGGAGATGTACACCTCACCAACTTCATCATCGACGGCAAGCCAATCAACTGTCTGACGGATGAGTTCACTATACCATACGAGGAGAATTCGTTCACGCTGGAGTTCTCGCTGCTCAACTACAGGAACACCGACAACATCAGCTTCCAATATCGTATCAACGAGGGAAAATGGAACAGCACCAACGAAGGCTCCAACGCAGTATCATTCAACAAGTTGAAACCGGGCAGCTACACCCTGGAGGTAAGAGCCATGAGCAATGGCAACTTCTCCAAGAAGTCAACCATCATCCACATCAAGGTGTGCGACCCTTGGTATGCTTCCACCTGGGCATTTCTCCTCTATTTCCTGGCAGCAGCAGGCATCATCCTGTATATCATCTACCGGTATGAGCGCCATCGCAAGGAAGACCTGGAAGAAACCAAGATGCAGTTCCTCATCAATGCCACCCACGATATCCGTTCACCGTTGACATTGATTATGGGACCGCTCAACAAGCTGAAGACAAGAATCACGGATGCCGAAAGCAAACAGGAAATCGACACCATCGACCGCAACGCCCAGCGCCTGCTGCTTCTGGTAAACCAGATACTCGACGAGCGAAAGATAGACAAGAACCAGATGCATCTGCATTGCCAGGAAACCCAGCTCAAGGAATTCCTGAACGGCATCATATCGCTCTACCGTTTCAATGCAGAAGAGCGCAACATCACGCTCTCGCTCCAGGAAGATGCGAGCCTCAGCGATGCCAAAGGCAAGTTGCCTGTATGGATAGACCGCATCAACTTCGACAAGGTGATTTCCAACCTGCTTTCCAACGCCATGAAATATACCTTCAATGGCGGCACCATCACCCTCATCATGGGCAAGGACGAGAAGAATGCCATCATCAAGGTACAGGATACCGGCATCGGACTGAAGGAAGAGAAGACCGACCGACTCTTTGACCGGTTCTACCAAGGCAGCAACAGCAGCGACCTTCACATCGAAGGCACCGGCATCGGACTGAACCTCTGCAAGGCATTCGTAGAGATGCACGGAGGCAAGATCAAGGCATACAACCGCACCGATGGCATCAAGGGTTCCTGCTTCGAGGTAACCATTCCGCTGGGCAAGGAACATCTGAAGCCAGAAGAGATTCTCAACGAGGAAGAAGACAGAAGCATCGAATCCATCGGCAAGAAAGTGCAAGCCAACCGCAACTTCAACATTCTGATAGTAGATGACGATGCAGAGATAGCCCACTACATCAAGACCGAATTGTGCGACTGGTACCGATTTGACCATGCCAGCAACGGCAAGGAAGGATTGAAGATGCTGCTCACGGGCAAGTACGACCTCGTGATAAGCGACGTGATGATGCCGGAGATGGATGGCATCACCATGCTGAAGAACATCAAGAGCAACAGCAACATCAGCGATGTTCCTGTCATCCTGCTCACCTCGAAGAGCGAAGTAGAGAACCGCCTGGAAGGTTTGCGCAAGGGAGCGGATGCTTTCCTGGCAAAGCCATTCAACATGGAAGAACTGCATATCCTCATCGACAACCTGGTGGATAATGTGCGACGCATCCGTGGCAAGTATAGCGGGGCACAAGGACAGAAGGCGAAGATTGAGCAGATTCAGGTGAAAGGCAACAACGATGCCCTGATGGAGCGAGTGATGAACTATATGAATGAACATCTAGCCGATCAGGATCTGAACGTGGAGAAACTTACGGCAGATGTGGGTATCAGCCGTGCCCAACTGCATCGCAAGCTCAAGGAGATAGCGGGTGTATCTGCCGGAGAATTCATCCGCAACCTGCGACTGGAACAGGCAGCACGCCTGATAGAAGAAGGACAGATCAACATCACGCAGGTGGCTTACTCCGTGGGCTTCAACAACCAGACCCACTTCTCTACCGTGTTCAAAAAACACTATGGCATGTCGCCTAGCGAGTATGCTGAAACAAAGAGAAATGAAAAATAAACAACAAATAGAAGAGAATAAGGTATTTTTTCGTATCTTTGCAGCAGAAACAATAACAATACAAACTAATGATCTGCAAAGATATGAAGAAATACCTCATTTTATTATTTACGGTACTTACATCACTCCATGTTTCTGCACAGAGTGATGGTTCACAGTTATGGCTCGGAAAGCAGTATGCTAACTCATGCCAAGTCATCTCACAGTTGCCTAATGATGCAACAGCCAAGATTGCCAAGCAGGAGTTAGAAAACAACTGGCGTGGCAAGAATGTTGAGCTCAAGATAGACAAGAGTCTCAACCTGGGCGAGGGCTATAACATCTACGCCCGTCCTGCCCAGCAAGGCGACAACATTCAGTACGAAGCAACTATCACCGCCAGCAATCCTATCGGTTTGCTCTATGGTGCCTACGAGTTAATTCGACTTCAGAACACTGATGCCTACAACACAGGTAGCGGCAATCAGCAGAACTTCAGCAAAGCCATCGATGAAACCGAGAAACCACAAGTGGGTCTCCGCATCCTCAACCATTGGGATAATCTCGATGGCAGCATCGAACGTGGCTATGCCGGCAAGAGCATCTTCAAGTGGGAAGAAATCAAACTCGGAAAGAAAGGCAAGGGCGGCAGCATCAGCAAGAGCCTGCACGACCGCCTCATCACCTACGCCCGTGCCAACGCATCGCTCGGCATCAACGGAAGCGTACTGAACAATGTAAATGCATCGCCAAAGATGATGACGGCAGAATATATTAATAAGGTGAAGGTCATCGCCAACATCCTGCGCCCTTACGGCATCCGCGTTTATCTCAGCATCAATTTCGCTTCGCCGATGGCTCTGGGTTATACCAAGACCGCAGACCTGTTGGACAAGAAGGTGCAGCAATGGTGGCAGAAGAAAGCCAAGGAGATTTATGCCACCATCCCCGACTTTGGCGGCTTCCTGGTAAAGGCAAACTCCGAGGGACAGCCTGGTCCGGGCGATTACCACCTCACCCATGCCGATGGAGCCAACATGCTTGCCGATGCCGTGAAGCCATACGGAGGCATCATCATGTGGAGAAGCTTTGTATATGGTGCTAATCATAAAGGAGAAGACCGTGTAAAGCAAGCCGTAAGCGAGTTTAAGGATATGGATGGAAAGTTCAGAGACAATGTGATTCTGCAATCCAAGAATGGTCCGCTCGACTTCCAGCCTCGTGAGCCATACGCTCCTATCTTCGACAACATCAAGAAGACTCCTCAGATAGCAGAACTGCAGATTACCCAGGAATATCTGGGACAGAGCAAGCACCTCACCTATCTTGCACCTATGTGGAAGGAATTCTTTGGATTCGTCAATCCTAGCAAACTGGTAGGTATCTCTGGCGTAGCCAATATCGGTGATGATGCCAACTGGTGTGGTCATCCTTTCTCTCAGGCAAACTGGTATGCCTTCGGTCGCCTGGCCTGGAATCCTTCGCTCAGCGCAGAAGAGATTGCCCACGAATGGCTCGTTCAGACTTACGAGAATCAGAATGAGAAGTTCACCAAACCTGTAGAGATGATGATGATGACCTCTCGCGAAGCCTGCGTCAACTATATGATGCCATTGGGCTTGCACCACATCTTCAAGTTCGACCACCACTATGGTCCGGAGCCGGATGGTTTCATCGCCAGCTATCCATTGGAGTGGTGCCCTGTTTATTATCACAAGGCTGATGCCAAGGGTATCGGTTTCGACCGTTCATCCAAGGGAACAGATGCCGTTGGCCAGTATCCGGAGCCTTATCGCAGCCAGTACGACAACATCCAGACCTGTCCTGAGGAATATCTCCTCTGGTTCCATCATGTGCCATGGACTTACAAGATGAAATCAGGCAGCACCCTCTGGCAGGAACTCTGCATGAAATACAACATGGGCGTGGCAATGGTAGAAGTTTACCGTGACTACTGGCACACTTCTGCCAAACAGTATATGAAGGGTCATGAGCAGGAATGGCAGCATACCGATTCGCTTCTCAACGTGCAGCTTGAGAATGCGAAGGAATGGCGCAACACCTGCCTGAAATACTTCCAGACCTTCTCGAAGATGGATATCCAATAAAAGCGGAAGCAGGAAAAATCATCAGCAAAAACAAAAAACTATCAAAATAAAAAAGGTGTATCCTCGCTTGCCCGATGTATGGGGCAAGAAGGATACACCTTATTATATTATGGGTTAGGATAATTAGGTTGGAGCGCCTTGAATATAAAGACTTATCCATACCTTTATCGAGCGCAATGTAAGCTTGCTTACAAATTGCCGAACGCAGCTAATCTTCTGCAAAGTTACGCTTTTCTTTTGAAAGATGCAAGGATTTTTGGGAAAATGTTTGAGTTGTAAAACTACTATTGTACTGTCAATGAGTTTATACTTGTACAACAGTAGGTTTATGGTTGTACAACTAAAGGGTATATAGTTGTACAACTAAAGGGTATACAGTCGTACGACTAAAGAGGGTGTTGTTGTACGATAATGAGGTGTCGCCGCTAGGCTCAGCAGAACTGCTGACTGCAGTGGGCAGAGCTGCTGACTAGGCTCAGCAGAGCTGTCGAGCCTAGTGGGAATCATCAAGAAGCAGTCTGCTCAGGGCAGACGCATTAAATATTTTATTCGTTAACATCTGTGTTATACTGTTATAACTTATTGAATATTAACATTATATATTTGTATATATGAAATATTTTTTGTACCTTTGTAAAGGAATAAATAACAATTAAAAGGTACAAAATGAGCATTATTAAGTTATCTAAACAAATAGCCGACCCACGAGTTGAGGGTCGAACTGTCCATAAAATGGAACATATCATTTACATTACAATCGCTGCGGTAATTGCAGGAGCTCAATCTTGGAACGAAATTGCAGAGTTTGGAAAAAGTAAGTTAGACTTCTTCAAAAAGCGTTTGCAGGGGTTGGAGACTATTCCAAGCCATGACACCTTCAATCGTTTCTTTTCTATCTTTGATCCAAAAGGATTTGAAGAGATCTTCAGAAACTGGGTTAGAGAAATTGTAGGGGAAGTCAAAGGTGTTGTTGCCATTGATGGCAAACTTATGCGTGGATCAAGCAAGTGTGATGCCGAGCACACTATTGGTCAAGCTGACTTCCGCACATGGATCGTATCTGCTTGGTCAGCAGACAATAGCATATCACTTGGGCAAGAGAAAGTCGGTGAAAAAACAAATGAAATCACGGTCGTTCCCAAGTTGCTTAGTGCTATAGACGTGTCAAATGCCATTGTGACAATAGATGCTATGGGATGCCAAACTTCTATAACAGAGAAAATCATAGAAGGCAAGGGTGACTATATTATCGCCTTGAAGGAAAATCAGAAGAAAAGTTACGAATTAGCTAAGGACATGATTTACGAGCATGAGTATAGAGGCAATTGTAATGTAGTGACAAAACATTATTCCTTTAATGAGGGACATGGTCGTCAGGAAGAAAGAACCTGCATTGTTGTAAGCTATGGGGACATAATGCAGGGAATGTTTAAGAACAGGTTTGTTGGGTTAAGGTCTGTTGTCGGGATTACCTCAAGAAGATCTGTTGCGACATCTGGTGAAACATCTGAGGAAACAAGATACTATATAACTTCCTTAAGTAATGAAGACCCCGAAAAGATAGCAAGCGCCATTAGGCAACATTGGTCCATAGAAAACAACTTGCATTGGCAATTGGACATTACTTTCAGAGAAGACGAAAGTAAGAAAGTCAAAAATGCAGCGAGGAACTTCTCTACCATAAGCAAAATGGCCCTCTCCATCTTGAAAAATGACAAGACGACCAAGGGAAGTCTCAACCTGAAAAGATTGAAGGCAGACTGGGATGAAGAGTACCTGTCAAAACTTTTGGAGGGCAGCGCAATTTAATGCGTCTGCCCTGGCAGTCTGCTTGAACCTCAGATATAGTCTCTCAGAACCTCAGATACCGACTGCTTGAACCTCCTAATCTATATCTTTGACCCAGCGCAGTCGTATCCTTGTGCCAGATGAGCCGTCTCGTTACGCTTATTCAGCCGCATTGTTATGCTTGCTCAGTCGCCTTGTTGATCATATTTTTCGTTTAAGATCTCAATTTGCGACCTTAAACGTTTTGCTTTTGCATACCTTTATCTCAAATGTGGTGCAACTTCACCATTAGGTAAAAGAATTCCTGCCCTAATTAAAAAGGCGCGTGCTGCTTCTTTACTGGCAGTAGAAGCCTTTCTTGCTGCCTCTAATCTTTCTTGTCTTTTGCTATCAAATAAATCCATATTCTACCTCCTTGTTTTAATAATTCAACTTTCGTGCTGCAAAGATTATGCCTGCAAGCGCAATGTAAGCTTGCTTACAAATTGCCGAGCGCAGCTAATCTTCTGCAAAGATACGCTTTTCTTCTGAAAGAAGCAAGAAATTCTGGAAAAATGTTTGAGAGTGAGGGAGATAAAAAGAAAAAGGTGTATCCCGCTTGCCCGGTGTATGGGACAAGAAGGATCCACCTTTTATATTATAGTCTTTTAATTTCCTGCTCTGTCAAACCGGTAATTAAAGCTATCTGCTCTATGCTCAATCCATTAGCCAGCATTTTGCGGGCAATGTTATTTTTCTCTTCAGTTCTACCTTCAGCTTTGCCTTCAGCTCTACCTTCTTCCATACCTTCCAATCTTGCATTTCCCAGAACGTCATTTTGAATCATGATGGCATTGATGTGCTCATCGTATGCATAGCGTTCTGCATCCGACATGGAATAGTATTTCAGTTTCTCACGAGCTTCCTGCAGACCTGGCGCTTGGGTTTCAGGAGAGATGACACCATTCTTCAGATACTCAACCCATTCTTCCAATGGTGATTTAGCCACCTTGTTGAATTCGTTTACACGAACCAGAATATAAGTTGGGAAAATCTCAGAAGGCGATTTCCTTACTATCGTATCTTTCTCCTTGGTGCTGATAACAAGATGGTCTTGGGTATGCAAGCCCACGAAGTTGTTCTGTCCCACATAAATATAGTCAGAACCCTTGCCCAGATCAAAGTACAGAATGCTGATGGAATATACCTTCTTCACCTCTTTGTAGGTATTTCCCAGATTGATATGCTCTGTGATGGCTTTGGCTACTCCATAGAGCACACGCTCCAGGTAATACAGTTCACTTGTGTTCTGTATCTCGACGATAATGATTTCTCCCTTGCTGTTTTTCGCCTTGATATCAACCCTGTTGAACTTATCATTAGCCTGCTGCTGATTACCTTCGCTTTCCAGAATATCAACAATCTTGATAGGTTCATTCAGAAATACAGTCAGGAAGCCCTCAAGCACCCCAAAGTTCGCCTTCTGGCGAAGCAAACGCTTGATAGCCCAGTCAAAGCGTATGTATCTATCTCTTAGCTCTGTCATATTTGCCTCCTTATTTTAATGATTCAACTTTCGTGCTGCAAAGATTATGCCAGCGAAAGCAATGTAAGCTTGCTTACAAATTGCCGAGCGCAGCTAATCTTCTGCAAAGATACGCTTTTCTTCTGAAAGATGCAAGAAATTCTGGGAAAATGTTTGAGAGTGAGGGAGATAAAAAGAAAAAGGTGTATCCTCGCTTGCCCGATGTATGGGGCAAGAAGGATACACCTTTTATTTTATTGTACTACATCTTATATCTCTAAGATTTAATACTCAGGATTCTGCTGCAGTTCCTTATTGTAGTCGCGCTCAGCCTGAGGAATAGGCAAGATAGTACGATAATCGTTATACTTGATTTCTTCCTCATCGCCACTTGTTACACTCTGGTGATTACGCCAATATGCATAAGTTATCTGGTTCTCGCAGAACAACTCAATCTCATATTGATGAAGAATATCCTGAAGAGTTACAGATGTAACATCCTCATATCCTTCAATACGATTTTTCTGAATAGCATTGATGTATTCAGCTGCGGCAGCACTTGTTGCAGTCAAAGTGTATGAACCAGGATTGTCAATGTGCCACTGAGCCTCTGCAGCAATCAGATAAACCTCAGAAAGACGGATAATCTTTGGATTATTTACGTAGATATTAGCATTCTGACCAGGATACTTTGCTGGATAATAACCTGCTGCAGCCTCATACTCATCAGCATCTGTCTGATCTTTAATCAGACCAGAACGTACATCCTTTGGATGAGAAGAAAGATACTTGTACAAATAGCCGTTAGTATTGAAAGCGCACTCAGGATAACCTGTTGCATCTGTATAATAGCCAGGACCATGACGTTGAGCATTATACTCAGAAGAAAGTTTCATCTCAAAAAGAGACTCTGTGGTTCCTGCACTTGCCCAAGCAGAAACATAATTGCTACGAGTATAAAGTTCATAACCTGCTTCACCAGCATGATCTATGACCTCCTTAGCATCAGCGAGAGCCTTGGTGTATTCACCAGCATAAAGGTAAGCACGAGCACGAAGAGCCAAAGCTGCATAATAGTTAAAGTAACCTACATCAGAAGTTTTGCTCAGCAAAGGAAGTGCATCGGTAAACTGCTGAATAATGTAGTCGTAAGTTGTTTTCAAATCAGTACGAACGCCCTTGTAATCCTGTGGGAAAGTCTTATCTGCCAAGACCAAACCCAAAGAGTTAGAAGGATTATCCACAGTTGTTGGAATATAACAGAACATACGAGCCAAGTCGAAATGCAACAAACCACGCCAAGCAATCAACTGACCTTTGAGATTGTCAATCGTAGCCTGCTTACCTTCCACATTAGGAACAGCTTCTAAGGCACTGTTTACATTTGACAATGCCTTATAGAAAATCTGATAACCTGCATCAGGATATGTTCCGTTTGGAGAATAAGCATATTGGCGGATTTCATCTGTCTGTCCCTGTGAAGAAGGAGCCATGAAATCGTTGGTACGCAAATCACCAAAAAGAGTAAACTCAGAGGCATATGACATTTTATCATAACCAACCAAAGAACCAGAGAGGACATAGCCAATACCATTGACGGCATTCTGCAAATCAGAAGTACTCTTAATAGCAGAGTTGGTAGGTAGTTCTGTAGAAGGTTCTCTATCGAGGAAGTCGCTGCATGAAGAGAACATCATGCTTGCAGCAATACCCAATACTAAATATATCTTTTTCATATTTATAATCTTCTATTATTGTTTAAAAACTGAAGTTGAGACCGAACAGGAACTGACGTGTTGTTGGAGTATCAGTCTGACGATAACCATTGACATCTACATCTGGATCCAAATCCTTGGCTGCATTGTAAATCAAGAAAGGATTGGTTGCACGGAAATAAACGCGCAAATTGCTGATATACTTCTTGAAATATGGCACAGTCCAACCAATAGTAATATCGCGCATACGAATGTTATCTGTAGAGATAATTTCACGTGAAGAGAACTTATCAGAACGATAAGGATTACCCATAATTGGCTTAGGGAATTCTGCTACATCACCTGGCTTTTTCCAATAATTACCTGCTACACGCTTAGACATATTGAATGTGCCCATACGAACACCATCGCTATAAGTCAAGAAGTAACCTGGATAATCGAACAAATCACCACCAAACTGATAAGAAATCATGAATGAAAGATCAAAGTCCTTGTAACGGAAAGTATTGGTCATACCACCAATCCAATCAGGAACACCCTTACCGACAATTGTCTTGCCTGCCTTTGAATAAACAGGTGTTACACCCTTAGACTCATCCTCTGGGTCAATCCAGAATTCCATCAAACCGGTCTCAGAGTTTACACCCTTAGCTTTTGGCAAATAGAATGTATGCATAGACTCACCCTCACGGAGCAAGTACATATTACCATCACCATACTGAACATCGTCACCATTAGGCAACTTATTGACCTTAATGCTCTGCTTGGTCAAATTGAAATCTGTGGTCCAAGAGAAATCACTTGTACGAATATTCTGAGAGCTTACAGAGAATTCAAGACCCTGATTCTTCAACTCACCGATATTATTCCAATAACTGTTGAAACCAGTTACGTATGATACTGGCATCTGGAAAAGAAGGTCTTTTGTCAACTTGTTGTAATAATCGAAAGTTAATGTCACCCGATTATACAAAGTCCAATCCAAACCGATATTGAAGTTGTGAGATTTTTCCCAGCTCAACTTTTCATTAGCCATCTGACCCCAGAAAATTGCAGGTTGTGAGCCATAACCACCAGAAGTAGAATATGTACCCATATAACCATAATAATCTGTAGGCAGGTTACCATTAGTACCATAAGAAAGACGAAGCTTCAAATCGCTGAACAAATCATTGTCCTTCAAGAATTCCTCACTGCTGATACGCCAAGCACCAGATACAGAGAAGAAGTCAGACCAACGGTTGTCTGCTGCCAAACGTGAAGAACCATCACGACGATAACTTGCAGAGAAATAGTACTTATTATCATAGT